>NZ_LJOU01000007.1:0-79707 GCF_001672085.1 Anabaena sp. AL93
ATTACCCGCTTCACCATAAAGGTTATCATTCCCCCCTAACCCTGAAAGAGCATCATTACCGTCCCCACCATAGAGGTCATCTCGATTGGTATCACCTCCTTGTAGACTGTCATCTCCGGCTTCTCCAAACAGTTGGTTCCATCCCGTTGCACTACCAATGACCGTATCATTGCCTGCACCCGCATAAATTTGATTTTTCCAATGGCCATCGTAATTATCTGTAGCCGAAACGTTGATATTATCGTTCCCTGAACCTGTTTTGAGTCGAGTTCTTTCTATTCCTTGGAAAACTGTGCCGTTATTTGACCCACCTGTGATAGTGCCATTGTTGACATTGGTATAGATAATGGTGGTGTCGGCTGTGTCGTTACCGTTGTCAATGTCTAGATAGTCGCTGCCATTTCCCCCATCAATACTATCTGCACCTGTTCCTGGAGCTAAATAGTCGTCTCCGTCTCCCCCATTGAGGGTATCGTTACCTGCTTCACCAAAAAGGTAATCATTCCCCCCTAACCCTGAAAGAGCATCATTTCCTTCTCTTCCACTTAGGGTATCATTTCCTTCATTTCCAGTCAGGATATCATTGATCAAACTGATGGTATTAGAACTATAGATGGTTGCATTGATATCTGTAACTAAGTATGGCTCATCAACTGCTAAGATGCCACTGTATGCTGCTAATACATCCGGGCAAAAAGCTAAAACTACGGATTTTCTGTCATCTGTAACGGGAAAACTCACCTCTAACTGCCAATTTCCGCCTAAAGCTGCATTGCCTGTTTTTGTTGCCGATGCCCTAATATTTGCTTTTGTAATCTGATGTAACTTACGAATAAATTCTTCCCCAACATCTCCAGCAGCCACATTACACCCATAAAATAAAATGCTATTGCTTTGCCAATGCTGTAATAAATCAGCATATTTACTGATATTATCTAAATTAAGTTGACTATTTCCTAAATATAAACATCCGGGCGCACCGTGAGAAACGATATGAATAGTGGTAATTTCGGGATGCTGTCGTAAAAATGCGGTGATTTGTTTGATACCGTCTTGATTTGGGTTAAGAGCGATCGCTTCTACCCCCTCTGCAACTCCCGCCTGTAGAGTTTGATGATCGGAAACAGATGGATCAATAAAGACAACTATTCCTGAATCTTCTTTTGTCTTAAATCCCACATTCCTCACCCCATTTGCCCAAGCACCCTGTAAACCTGCTGGTAATCTACCAAAGGCCAGTATCATCTTTTCACGAAAATCCGGTCTTTGAGTAAACTTCTGAAGCTGTTCCTCAGTATCTCGAATTGCTATTTGCACAACACCTAATAGATCATTATGGGTTAGCCCATTCAAGTTCAGTGTTTCAGAGGATTTGATTAGGATCATCGGTTTAACTGGGTGCTTGGTGTAGATATTGTCAGATTACTTATAATTGACAATACACTAAAGCGTAAATACAAGCAAGTGTTACTTTGAACAAATTAATAATTGTTCACTGTAGTACCTAATCCCCATTACCCATTAAACATCTAAGTAGGTGAACACAATAAAACCAATCTGTGTAAAGAAACATAAAATCGCCCAAACCCTCTTCACTCTTGCCTTGCCATAACAACGATTTTCAACGCCAACCTACTTAGTATAAGATTGGAGGTAGGAATAATGCTAATTTTTGAGTTTAAAACGTAAAATTAAGATAAATAAGTAAAAATATGACTCAATATACTGAGATAGTGTTGGTGGCTGATTCTATCTTCATTTCTCACTCCTGACTGGGCGCAGACCCTGCGCCCCTACCTCCTATCCCTAAGTAGGGTTTGCTGATAGCGTAGCGTTAGCCATACTCCTAGTACACTGTGGCGTAAGTGAATGAACTATTCTAAATCCTCCAAAAGCCTATACTGTCTTCATTTTGACTTTTGACTTCCGCCTTGCGGTACTAGCACTCACAGACAACTTTTTCAGCAAACCCTAATTAGTTAAATTTTTACAGATTCCTGAGACTCTACATTGATTGTTTGTAAATAGTCTTCTTTTTGGAAGTAGTAATAGCTATGGGGTTCATTTTTCACAATTAGACCATTAACTACCTGTCCTAAGACATTTTGACCAGATTTTGCCAATAGTTCTTTAGCAAAAGTCGCATTCACAGAATCAACTACACCAGGACGCACTACCAATAAAACACCATCAGCCATTTGTCCTAAAGTAACAGCATCAGCAGCCACATTTAAAGCTGGTGTATCAACAATGACAAAATCATACTTGTCAGAGAAGTTAGCCATTAAAGTTGCCATGCGTTGTGAGTCGAGAAGAGATGCTGGACTGGGAGGAACTATACCAGAAGTCAAAATATCTAAATTAGGCATGACTTTTTTAATTATCGCAGTAATTTCTTCCTGTTTGAAAATTAAATTACTTAAACCTTGATTATTTATTACGTCCCAAATTTTATGCTGAACTGGACGGTGCAAATCTCCATCTATTAATAAAACTTGTTTATCCATTTGTGCCATTGCTGTAGCTAAATTAGCTGCTACTGTTGATTTACCTTCCTTGGGTACAGAACTGGTGACAATAATAACCTTTAGCTCTTTATCAGCACTGATAAAATTAAGATTTGCCCTCAACATTCGGTAAGCTTCACTAATAGAAGAACGAGGAAAATCTCGAATTATAATTCTTTGACTATAGCATTCATCTGGTTCATTATTTTTAGAGGTTCTTTTCCACTTAGTAGCGGTAGGGATAACTCCTAACAAGGTTAATTCTAGTAATTTTTTGGCTTCATCAATAGTCTTAATAGATTTATCTTTCATTTCTAGGATGTATATAGTCATAAGAGCTGCCAGTATACTCAGTAATGCTGAACTGAGATAGGAAATTATGACAGAAGAAATAGGTTCATCAGGAACTTGAGCTTCGGATATTCTAGTTGCATTACCTAAGTTTTGATTTTCAGCTATCCTACTTTCTTGGAGTTTCTGAAGTAATAAGGAATAGGTAGATTGTCCTACTTGAAGTTTACGTTCTAATTGACGCTGTTGTTCTTCTAATTTAGGTAACGTATTCAATCTTTGTTTATAGGTAGATTGTAATTTTAATAAGGAATTAGCTTGATTGGCTAAACCTAGACGGTTGGATTCTAATTCTACGAGTTTACTAGAGAGTTGTTGCTGTAAAGCACTCAATTGTAAATTATCTTCTGCTTGTAGTTTATTTTTACCTATGGACTGATTTATCCTTTTGTCAATAACCTTGTTTAGAGAAGCAATTTTATCCTGTAAATCTATGATTTGTGGATGATTTTCCTGTAAAATTGTTTGTCTGTTTGCTAGTTGTGATTGTAGTTGTTGGATTTCTCTAAGAATATCTTGAATTCCAGAGATTTGGCTAATAGAAGTCATTGTTAATGCTTGTTTTGGGTTCATTCCCAATTGCTGAATGACTACTTGATACTGTGACTTAACATTAGCTAATTGAGATTGAGTATCGTTGATCCTTAATTGTAAATTACCAATAACTCGTACTGCTTCAGTAGCTTCTTCTTGTAAGGAAATAATTTTGTTTTTTTCTTTAAAATCTGCTAATTCAGATTCGGCTTGACGGACTACTAATTCGGCTTTGGGTAATTGTTTTTCTATGAATTTACGTCCTGCGCTTGCTTCGGCTCGCCGTGAAGACAGATTTTGCTCTAAATAAACTTTAATTATTTCATTTACAACTTGGGCGGCAATTTTGGGATTAGTATCTTTGTAGCTAATTTGGATAACATTAGTGCCTTTAACTTCTTTGACAACAAGATTTTTGAGAAATAGCTTAGGTTTTAGGGTAAAACCTTGACTATCTTTGAGATTTAGTCGTTTAATAGTTGTTTCTATAATAGGGTAAGAAGTTATTACTTCTACTTCTGTGCTGAGGGGGTTATTTTGTTCCATTAAAGGATCTAATTTGCCTATTTCTGCACCTAATCCTGTGATAGATGAGGCTATATTGCTTCTTTGAAACCGCAATTTACCTTCTGCAAAATAAATAGGTTTTTTCAAAGATGCAGCCAATTGTGCTATGATAAAAACGGAAATAGTAATTAATAAAGTGGCAAGCCAACGACGTTTGAGAATTGTCCAATATTTTTGCGGTGATATAGAAGATTCTTGTAGTTCCATAATAAATTAACTTTTTTATGTATGTTTTTCAAGTTGTGGAGTGAATGGTTTTAATGGCATTAATTACTCTTGCTAAATCTTCGTCCGTTAAATTAGAACCAGAAGGCAAACAAAGACCATGTAAAAATAAATTTTCGGCGACTTTACCACCAATACATTCATATTCAGAAAACACGGGTTGCAGGTGTAATGGTTTCCATACAGAACGAGCTTCAATTTGTTGTTTAGTAAGTTGGATGCGAATGTATTCTCGATCTGCACCAAAAGCTTCTGGGGTGATTGTTAAAGCCGTTAACCAGCGAGTAGAATAGCCAAAATTAGCTTCGGGCATAAATTCTATTCCTGGTAGATTTCCCAAAGTAGATTGGTAAATTTCAAAGTTGCGCCGTCTAGCAGTTACCCTTTCATTTAAAACCTGTAATTGACCTCGACCAATACCTGCTAGAACGTTACTAAGACGATAGTTATATCCTATTTCTGAATGTTGATAATGGGGGGCAGGATCGCGGGCTTGAGTTGCTAAAAATTTGGCTTTGGCAATTAGTTGATCGTCATCAGAAACTAGCATTCCTCCACCGGATGTAGTGATAATTTTATTACCATTGAAGGAGTAAATACCAAACCGCCCAAATGTACCGGGAGAAAGCCCTTTGTAGGTAGCACCTAAAGCTTCGGCGGCATCTTCAATTAGAGGAATATCATATTGATTGCAAGCTTTGAGAATAGGTTCAATATCTGCACTTTGACCATACAAATGTACAACTATAACTGCTTTGGGTAATTTACCAAAGTAGGCGCGTTTTTGTAAAGCCTCTTGCAACAAGTCTGGGTTCATATTCCAGGAAATGCGATCGCTATCAATAAATACTGGTTTTGCGCCTAAATAAGTAATCGGATTAGCGGTGGCTGCAAAGGTTAAGGTGGAGCAAAAAACCTCATCTCCTCTGGTGACTCCAACTAATTGCAAAGCTAAATGTAAAGCCGCAGTTCCCGAACTTACAGCAGCAGCATGACTAGCGCCAGTTATTTGACAAAATTCCTGTTCAAAAGCATCAACATGGGGACCAATAGGGGCAATCCAATTGGTAGCAAATGCTTCTTTGACGAATTCTAATTCTTGGTTTCCGATATGGGGAGTGGAGAGGAGAATTGGCTTCATGGTTTTTTATTCTTTATCGTTTAAAAGTGATCAGGCGATCGCATTTGGCACTTATTATATTAGTTTGAACCTTCAGCCATTTGTCATTTGGCATTTCCCCATTAGCCCAAGCAATCAAAGCTGCGGGAATATTTGCTCCGGCTACATGAGAAAATGGATATCCACCACCAAAACGCGGGTTCATTTCTAATACGTAGTTCCCCTTTTTTCCGACAATTACATCACAATCTAAGTTGCCAATATGACCTAGTTTTTGTCCAATTTTCTCACCTATTTTTTCAAGTTCCTGATTTTCCACTGTGATAGCCCGGTCTGTTTCTCCGGCTCGCATGGTTAGCTTACGCTTCACAAAAGTGGTAATGTAGGAAGTTTCTAAATTACTAATGATATCAAGACCATGCTCTTGTCCAATTAGCTTTTCTTGAATTAAGATACATTTTTCAAAATCAGTAGAGCTTACCGTCGCTAAAAATGACTTTTGAATAGCTTTTTTCACAAATCGGTAGGCTAATTCTAATTCTTCATAATCTTCAGGATATTCAATACCAATTGATGCACTTCCCCACCGAGGCTTAATAACTACAGGAAAATCTATTTCTCCTCGCTCAATAGCTGCTTTTGCTTCTGCAAGAGAAAGATAAGTTTTTGGAGTCGGTATACCGATTGTTTCTAAGAATTGAAAAGTTAACCACTTGTCAAAACAAACATTAATAATTTCCGGTGAAGAGACAACTGGGATAGTTCCTATTTTAAGAAATTGATCACGTTGTTTTGCTAAATATGGTAGTTCCAAATCATTGAGAGGAATTAGTAACTTGACTTTTTTATTCTGACAGATATCCAGCAGCTTATCAAAGTAATCACTATCATTTACAGATGGTAATAAAAAACTTTCATCTGCTTCCTTTAATGCTGGGGCCTCTAGACTAGCATCACCAGCAAATACCAATCCTCTATTTTCTAAAGCTGCTTGAAAGAATTTTAAAAGGTAATTTCTTCTTCCTGCACAGGTCAACATAACGTTCATATTTTTGTCACTCATATTACATAAGTAGAAAACACATCTTGAGAAGTTTCTTGCCGTCTGACTAATGTATAATTCTTAAGGGTGGAATCATAGCTAATAATCGGAGGATTTGGGCGAATAAAAGGTGGTTTAAATACCACTGTATATGCACCTAAATTATCAAAAACTGCATAATCACCAATCCCAATTTCATGAGGATAATCTGGATATAAACAATCATGTTCCATACAAGTATAGCCAACTAAATCTACTGGAATACTTAGTTTCTTGGTTTGATAATTTTCCTCATCACTGTAAACTTGTAGTGATAATTTTTTATCAGTTAAAGTTGGTTTAACATTGTGAATACTGCCAACCACAAGAGCAATCTGGCGTGATTTTATTGTTTTAATTCCCACCACCTTAGCGACAAATTTGAGAACATCTGCAACAATAACTACACCTGGTTCAATAATTAATTCTGGTTTAGGATTATCAGAAAATCTACTGCTTAATTGCGGGGCAATTGCCTCTGCATATTCCTGATAAGTGGGAATATAACAGTCAAATTGTGCCTTTAAATCATCGTTCATTCTGCCAAAGAAACCACCACCAACATCAATAAATTGAGGTGGTTTATCTGGGAAATAATCATCGCTGAGTTCGATAATTTTCTGCGTGCGTAACTTATAGGATTCTAAACTTCTTGTTGACGTAGAAATGTGACAATGTAATCCCAAGACTGAGCAATTATTTAATTCTCGGAATGTTTTAAAAACATTATCTAGTGCGCCTCCTTCCACATCAAATCCAAAGCGAGATATCCTCCCAGCACCCACATCAAAATTACATCTTAAACCGACTGCAATTTTTTGTTCTGGTAATCTTCGTGCTAATGCTGCAACTATTTCTACTTCTTCCAAACAGTCTAAGTTAACAATAGAACCAGCGAGAATTGCATTTTCCAGGTCTTCTGGAGACTTTAGCGGACCATTGAAGATAATTCTAGTTGGAGAGACACCAATACGCAAAGCTAGATCATACTCCATTTGAGAAACAACTTCCGCATAGCCGCCCAAAGAATCTACGGTTTGACACAACTTGGGAATGTAGTTAGTTTTATAAGAATAGCCTAAGTTGGTATGGGGATAAATCGAGCGAAAACCATGCAGGAACTCTTGATAATTGCGTTTGAATTTATCTAAATCAAGGATAAAAAAAGCATCACCAAATTCTTGCTCTAAATTCTGAAGTGTTTTCCAAGAAAGTTGCATTTTTAGTTCCTCAATTCAGTATGGATTGCTAGTACACAACGGCCTAAATAAATCAACCATTCTCAATCTCTCAAAAGCTTACGACCTATTCATTTTGACTTTTGACTTCACGGCAGTACTAGTCTTCACTCAATTAAAAGTAAGTAGGTTGACGTTGAAAATTGTCGTTATAGCAAGGCAAGAGGCAAGAGGCAATAGTAAAGAAGTTTTCAGCGATTTTACGTTTCTTTACACAGTTTGGTTTTATTGTGTTCACCTACTTAGGAACGCAAATTTAATAACCTGCAATTCTGACTTAACCTGAAATGGTGCGTTACGCTGTCGCTAACACACCCTACTTTTGCACTTTATTTAATTCATATTCCTTAGCTTCTTTAATTAATCGAGCCGGCACACCTGCTACTGTACTTTTTGGCATAACATCCTTCATTGCTACCGATCCTGCACTCACAGTAGCCCAAGCTCCAATCTGAACTCCTGGAAATACAGTGCTTCCCAAAGCTAGAAAAGCTCCCTCATGGGCTGTTGCACCGCCAGCAAGGTGGGAGAACGCTAGATGTGCATAATCTCCTACGCAGCAGTCGTGATCAACGCTGGTTCTAGTATTAATAATTACGTGCGATCCAATTCTTGAATAGGGCTGGACTATTGCACCAGCACAAACTACTGTACCTGCACCTAATAAAACTTCAGGATGAACCCAAGCATAGGGATGAATCACTGTTATCCAATTAAGATGAAGTTTTTCTACTAAACGCTTCCGGGTCTCATTTTGACCAATACCAATGATTGCATGAGAGAAGTTGCCAGATGTCAGCTCACTGACTGGACCAATAACTGGAATACCAAAAATATTCGTTCCTCTCTTTTGCAGATTATCATCGTAAAAACCTACTACTTGGTGGCCTGCTGCCATGAGCGTACTTGCTACTACTTTGGCATGACCTCCTGCTCCAATTACAGCTATTCTTTCTTTATTCATAACATCGTGAAATTATAGTGAAGTGACAATTAAATCTTCTACTTCGATAATTATGCTACTAAGAGACAAGCCAGTCCCAAACCCAGTCAGACATAGCCGACCACTAATTTTATTAATTCCTTGATTTAAGGCATAGCGACTAATAGCAATTGGTATGGAGGCACAACTTGTATTACCTATCCCTTCTACAAATATGGGAACTTTTTCTGCACTAATCTTTAATTTTGTGCGGATAGAATCAACCATGAATTTATTAGCTTGGTGAAATATAAATAAATCAATATCGTCACTGCTTAAATTGCAACTTCTCAGCGCAAAATTGACGATATCTGGCACTTCTTGAATTGAAAATGAAAAAACAGCAGCACCATCCATAGCAAGGTTATTCTCGCTTCTGTAGATTCCATTTTTTCTTAAATTAGTAATGTTTGTTTCCTCGGTATTTGGCTTTCTCATGCCACCAGCAGGGACAATTAACTTATCATAATCATCAGCAATAGTTCGCCAGCAAGCTGTTAGCCCTTTGCCTTTTTGATCAAATTCTAAAACACACGCAGCCGCACCATCACCAAATAACAATCGCTCAGTTTTATCTTTGGGATTTACCAATCTTGTAAGTGTATCTCCAACAACCAACAATCCGCATTTCATATCACCATTATTAATTAATCTTCCCAGTACAATTAGACCATGTGTAAAGCCCGCACATCCAGCATTTATATCTAGTGTAAAAATGCTTGCTTTTAATCCTAATTTATGACATAAGAGGAATGAATTACCAGGAATCAAATAATCTGGAGTCTGGGTAACACATACAATACAGTCTATATCTTCTTTCTTAAGATATGTATTTTTAAGAAGATTTTCGACGGCTTGGTACATCAGATCAAAAGCTGTTATATCGTCTTCGGCAACTCTTCTACTGTAAATGCCAATTCTTTGACTGAGACGCTCTATTTCTTCATAATCTAACACATCAGATAATTCATAATTAAATTCAGTTTTTTCAGGTAAAGCAATTGCTATACTTCGCATACTAATGTTGGAAATCATCACTTGTTGCATAGTATTTTCCTAAATTGAGAACAGATATTTCTGTTTAAATTCTTACTTTATCATTTACGCAAATAAGATTAATCAAATCTTTAATTGTTTTACTCTCGACTATAGAATTCACAGGAATAGCCCGATCAGCATAACTATCAATGATTGATATTATAGATAATATAGCCAGTGAGTCCCACACATCTCCTAAGTTTTCTAGCACTGTTTCTTCCGTAAGATTTGCACTGCTGATTTCCATGGCTTCGCCTAAAATTTCCAATATTTCTTGGTGATCTATCATCTTTTATCCCATAAAGTTGTATTGTTGTAATACTCTGAACAGTAAATTATTATTCGCATCTATTAATTACCAATTTCTAAATAATATACTCTAAATTTCCTGGAATAATCTTGTCATCCTGGCATTATCTTTATCAATAAATTACTGAATAAAAATACAGGGGTTAAATTAATTCGTAATTTATAATTAAGTTTTGCAACGGAGATTTAGACCTCGACACGAAACTTGCTGCCTTGAGAGGCAGGGGAATTAAACCCCCAAACTTTGTTAATTACACAATGTCATTGCGATTGCTTCATGCTAATATGGCTACGAAATAACTGGAAATATTTTTGTCCAATTACTTATTATGAGATTTATTCGCAAAAGTTTGTGCTGAAATCTGCTGGGCGAGATCGGTTATAGTTGGAGAGCGGAACAAGCTAATTAATGGTAAATCCACATTAAATGCTGAGAGAATTTCCCTAATTAATGTAACTGCCACTAAGGAATTACCCCCTAGATGAAAGAAATTGTCTTGAGTTCCCACTTGAGGTATCTGAAGCACTTTTTGCCAGATTTCCATGAGGGTTTGTTCAATATCGTTTTTAGGTATTGTTGTATTTACACTATCCTCAGACTGAACAACTAATAGGGGAGCCGGTAAAGCCTTGCGGTCAACTTTATGATTAGGAGTAAGGGGAAATTTCTCCAGAACAACAAAGTTAGAAGGAACCATATACTCAGGCAATAGAGAGAGCAAGTATTCTCGCATAGTTGCATGAGATGGCTGATACCCTGGCTGTGGGAGTAGATAGGCTACAAGGCGCTGATCTCCGGGCATATCTTCACGAACGATAATCACGGCTTCCCGAACTGCTTCATGGCGGCTTAAAATCGTCTCAATTTCTCCTAATTCAATGCGGTGTCCCCGTACTTTTACTTGGAAATCCATCCGTCCCAAAAATTCTACATTGCCATCTCTTCGGTAGCGAACCAGGTCGCCAGTCCGGTATAAACGGGCAGTGGCATCATCACTAAAGGGATTAGGTACAAACCTTTCCTGGGTTAATTCTGGTCTGTGCAAATAGCCCCGTGTCACGCCTTGACCGCCAATATATAGTTCACCAGCGACACCAACAGGCACAGGTTGCTGATTCTTGTCGAGAATGTATAACTCAGTGTTGGCAATAGGACGACCCAGGGGAACTACACCATCAACTTCAGCCAGAGTATGGGTTGCTGACCAGATGGTGGTTTCGGTCGGACCATACATATTGTGAATCTGTCCGGGAATAATTTGCTGAAGTTGATTTGCTAAGGCTTCAGTCAAGGCTTCACCACCAACCATCATTTGCCGAAGTTGCCCCATAGCCTCGTGGTTAGCGGTTTCTGCCATCAATAAACCAGCCATAGAAGGGGTACATTGCAGGTGTGTTACCTGATGACGGTTGATGAGATCCGCTATAGATTCAATTTTGCCCTGTTCCCGATTCCCGATTCCTTCCTGTTCCTTCCTGTTCCTTCCTGTTCCCGATTCCCTGTTCCCGATTTCCTGTTCCCTGTTCCCTGTTCCCTGTTCCCTGATTTGATAATTAGCCCGTGTCTTCAATTCATTCAGCAAGGGTAGTTGAGATAGCACTGTATTCGTATCTACCCCATAGTCAATCAGACAGGCAATTTCATTGATACCAATGGCTTTAATCCGATCAACCATCTGCAAACAGGTGTCCACAGTTCCAAATAGACCACTAGTTTCAAAGTACCGTTCAAAGGAGAAATCTAGGACTTCCGCCATATCCGGTTCAGATAGATGAGATACTGCAAACTGTCCTTTGTCGTTGGTGGTTTTCTGTTTAAAAGTGGGGAAAGACCAAGCTGCAAGCTTGATTAAATCCAGGGAACTAGCTAGGTATTGCCGCATGGGCTGACGGACAATTTCTTTGACAATATCATCACTTTCTCCCACAAAAGTATGTATCATCAGGCTGACAATACCTTCGCCAGAATGTCCGTTTTCTGTATAAGCTTGCCGATAGATGGCAATTTTGGCGGCTAACTCGTCTAAACTTTGCCCCAGTAAGTGAGTCAAAATATTAAAGCCTCTCGCTCCTGCCATTTGAAAGGTTTCGGGGTTGCCGGCGGCTGTGATCCAAACGGGGAGGTTGGGTTGAATGGGAAGAGGTAGGGTTTGCACCTCGATGATTTCGCCTTTACCGTTGGGATATGGTAAGGTTTCTCCGCGCCAAAGTGCCTGTACCTCCTCAATTTGCTGGAACATAATTTCCTTGCGGTTCTCGAAGGTTTGGGGAGAGAGGATAAAGTCATTGGGTTGCCAGCCAGCCCCAAAGGATATTCCTACCCGACCGTTAGAAAAGTTATCTACTAAAGACCAATCTTCTGTGAGTCGCACGGTGTTATGTAGGGGGGAAATACAGCTACCTGCACGAATTTGGATGTTTTTGGTGGTTGTGGCGATCGCTGCACTGCTGACTACAGGATTGGGGAATAGGCCACCAAAGGCGTGAAAATGACGTTCTGGAGTCCAAACTGCTTTAAAGCCGTTGGCATCAGCAAATTTAGCCCCCTCAAACAACAGCCGATACTTGGCCGCTGCATCTTGCCCTTGTTCATGGCTAGAAAAGTAAAAGAGACTAAAATCGGTATCTTGTAATTTATTTACAGCTATGGGTTGTTGGGACTTAGACTGCTGCCGTTCTTGTTTGGGGTTATAGATAACTACTTTAAATCCCCTAGCCAATGTCCAGAACAGTTCCAAGACAGAAATATCAAATGACAAACTTGTAACTGCTAACCATACTCCCGGTGGTTCATGGTCAATGACAGCATCCATACCCGTGAAGAAGTTAGCCACGTTACGATGTTCTACCATCACACCCTTGGGTTTCCCCGTAGAACCGGAGGTGTAAATTACATAACTCAGATTTTCGGGTTTAACTCCACTATGAGGATTCGTGGTGGGTTGTTGAGTAATTTCTGCCCACAGCGTATCAATGGGGATAATGCGGGTCATCCCCAGATCCCCGACTTCTTTGAGAAGTCGGGGATCTTGATCAAGTTTTTCCTGGGTTAAGATGACGGTCGCTTGGGAATCTTCTACCATGAAAGCCAGACGATCTGGGGGAAAACTGGGATCAAGGGGAAGATATGCCCCACCGGCTTTGTGAATTGCCAATAAGCCGATCATCATTTCTAGCGATCGCTCGATCTGAAGACCGACGATTACATCGGGCCCAACCCCCTGTAGTTGCAAATAGTGCGCTAATTGATTGGCTTGGGCGTTTAATTGCCGGTAAGTTAATTCTCGGTCCTGGAAGACGACAGCTACAGCATCAGGAGTAAGTTCTGCCTGAATTGCCAATAACTCATGGATACACAGATCAGTCGGGAAGGGTTCGGCTGTGTCGTTCCAATCCACCAAAATTCGCTGTTGTTGGGCAACGGAGAGTAGTGGTAATTGATGCAGTGATTGTTGAGGATCTTCAATACAGGCGGTGATTAAACTCTGAAGTTGCTGAACAATGGCTTTAGAGTCAGTGTTATTGAGTGACCCAGTATGTACTAATTCCGGTAAAGTTCCATCTTCATAAGCCACCAACGCCATAGACGCTCCCAGGGACTGCCAATCTAGTTGATCAGGGGACGCAACAAGGGCGATCGCCACAGGCAGAAAATTATCATCGCTACGTCCATTCCCATCACCATGCAATTGTGGATAACGTCTCAACAGCGTATTTCTAAAACTACCCAGACGACAGGTATCATCTAGGGCTGTTTCAAATCGCCGTTGAAAATCATGGAAAGACTCATTAACCTGAGTTTGCACGCGAAGAGGAACTCGTTGGGCAAATATTTCGGGAGCAATACCACGCTGGGCATCGGTTTGTAGTCCCAGATCAAATTCCATTTCGCTTGTCAGTCGCCCACAGTAAGCAGCAAACATAGACAACAGGGATTTCGCTGCTACCTGCCCCGTCAGCGACAAAATAGAATAGCGGTGCATAGAGATATCTGGTTTTTGACCAGATGTTGTCAATGGTGAATAGGGATGCCGAAAAGCTGCAAGCTGCATCAACCGTTTTGCCCAAGCTTGTTCATGACCACATAAGAAAGCATTCCGTTCAGTAATTGCCTTTCTGATATTGGTGTCAATTGCCGGTAAGACATCACCGACGCGGACACCATAATCTGTTTGCAACTGTTCTAGGGAAATATCCTTGCCGTTTAATGTGCTGAACTCACTTAACTGCACAGCCCCATTTATGGTGGCGACACACATCCCTTGGGAATCCAGTTTTAGCACTTGTCCAGGAGTACCATACTCAGATGCAATTGAACGGGCAGATCCCACAACAATCACCCCTCCTGGTAGCCAAGTTTTGGGTAGACCCAATTCATTACGAGTTGGACCAAAATCTAATGCTTTGACTAGATTACAGATATCTTTAGTAGTAACATCATAGGAGATCAGAGCGGCGGCTTCTGGGCGATCTCTAGGACTAAAATAACTCCGTTGCGATAGGTCTTGAGGATAGGGCTTGGCAACATCAATTACTAGTTCTTCTACCAGTTCCCTGAAGGAATTAACTGCTGCATCAAAGCATCGCAGATTGAGGTTAAATACTGTATCATCTGCCAAAATTGGCACAGATGCTTGTTTAAATATCCGTCCAGCATCAATTTCAGCAGAGACTTCATGCCAGGTAACAGCATATTCAGTTTCACCGTTCAGCAAAGCCCAAGTAGTGGCATACAAACCAGCATATTTGGGTAACGGCGAGTCATGGTAGTTAATAGAGGCTTTTTTTGCCCGTGTGATCACATCCTCTGGAATGATCCACTGGACGTTATTAATACTGAAAAGATAATCGTATTTAACACCCAGAAGTGTTTTGTGAAACATGGAGCGAGAAGCAGCATGAGTAATGCCATGTTCCTGAGACCACTTTTGTAGTGAATTATCTGTGGAATACACTCCCAACACTTGGCAGTCTTTCTGTAACAGGATTTCCAAGCAACTCAAGGCTAGAATACCATTGCCCACAACAAAACAGGAAAAGCTGGACATAGTTCATTTATCCTCGTGAATTTGCACAAATTTTCTGGGTATGAATGAGAGACTGAGGATAGATCAGAAATCATACATTCTCATCCCAGTATGTATGGACGAATCTGATCCGCAATTTTTTGACTGGTGCGATCAGCAGTAACTAATTCAATTTGTTCTGGACTAGATGCCCCCAAACCCAAGGCCACTGCTGTGCGAATCTGTTCTAATTTCCAAATAGATCCTTGCATTACCTCATTTGTTGTTCCCAGTGAACGCAACATTGCCAACGCAATGACATCAATGGCTATGGGATCTGTACTTGCCAACATGACATTTGCCGCCACTTTCTTGCCGGCATCTGGTCCCCCTGACACAAAGGCTTCCACACCATCTATTAACACCAGACTAGGCCGATAAACTGCATTAATTTCCGCGATCATTTGCTGCATATACGGTGAACGATGCAAGTCACCCATATAGTTAAATGGATCACCCGGAACATACTTAGCTACCATGCCTACAGTATTTTTTAATGCCAGTGTATAGTGCGCTCCTCGATGAGTTTTTAGACAACAGGTATTGATCACTGCTCCCGCTTGGAGAACTGGTCGGGCAAAAGCGAAACCTTGTTGCCAGTGAGTTCCCGATGGGGAAAAGTATTGCCATTGTTCAGTAGACATTTCATCAAAAACAATGACTTCCACCCCATAGCGATCTGCAAGTTGAAATACTCCTTTAAGCTTCATGGCCTCACGAGTCTGCGCCATTCCTGAGCGATCGCCTATGGTAATTTGCCCTACTCCAGCTTTTTGGAGTTTTTCTACCAAAGTTGCTAACAATTTTGTATCTGTTGATGCTGGAGCTGGATCGGCAGTATTATAGTTGGGCTTCAGAAAAATGCTTTTTCCCTCCATCCCCCCTGGCTGCAACAAATCAAGTATTCGTTGAGTTCCCGATACCCGATCTTCAGTGTGAACCAATGCAACTTTGCTGATCCCTGTAGGTTTGGGTAATGGCAACACTTTCATTGCCTGAACGTTCTTGGCATTGGCAGCATCCAGAATATATCTAGATGTTTTCAGGGTATGAAGAAGGGATGCGGGGGAAACACCCAGGGTTTTGAGACTGTGAAGAATAGGAGGAACAATTGCTGCTCCCGCAAAAAGTCCAGCTACTCGGAGAATATTCCGTCTTGTGTGCTTGGGGTGAGAAGATTTAGTACGCATAACACAACTGATTAAGGGAATGTGTTTATATAAGAGTTGATAACAGAAATATCAATCTTTTTCAAATACGTACTAAGTCGCTGGGTACTTCAAATTTTGGGGTTTCTCCTGGGGAATAAACAGCCCTGTCTTCTGTATCACTGAGAATAATTGATCCTGCCCCAATAATATTTTCTTTGCCAATGTTGATGTAATTTCTAATCGTAGTATTCAAACCAAGGAAAGTATATTCTCCTATGTTTACTCCACCACCAAGCACAACATTAGAAGTCAGAAAACAATGATCATTAATTATACAGTGGTGCGCGATAGAATTTACACCCAAAAGCAGACAGTTATTACCAATGGAAGCAAAAGGTTGAATAACATTATTTTCCATGATAAAGCAGTTTTCTCCCACTGATTTACCATAATAAAATGCCTGAGAACTAATATAGGAAATAAAGCTATATCCTCTATTTTTGGCATTTAAATATTTTTCTGCCCGTAATTTATTCACTTGTTGGTAACTAATGGCGATAAATAATTTATACTCATCAGGTGAATAATATTTTTCCAGTTTTTCATAGGGGACTACTGGTAAATTATAAAAACTCTCTGTTTTTAGATAAGCTTCATCAACAGTAAAGCCAACTACCTCATGTTCAGAATCACGGCTGAGATAAAAGTGAGCTATTTCTGCAATTTCACTAGTTCCGAAAATAACCACTTTAGCCATAAATTATCCTCCAATAATATCTTGTTTGTGCTGATAGTCATGAACGGTTTGATCTCCCATAAATTCTTCCATCGTTGCATGATTATCTTGACTGATTCCTTGTTGTTTAATGACTGTCCAAACAGTGAGGAAAATTATTTGTAAGTCTAGTAATAAACTCCAATTGTTGATATAGAAAATATCTAGGTTAAATTTTTCTTCCCAACTCAGAGAATTTCGACCTCGAACTTGAGCTAAACCTGTAATCCCTGGCTTGACTTCTTGCCGTCTTGCTTGTTCTGGGGTATAACGGTCAAGATATTTGACTAATAATGGGCGTGGTCCGACAAAACTCATGTCTCCTTTAGCAATATTCCACAGTTGAGGAAGTTCGTCAAGACTTGTTTGCCGCAAAAATTTACCCAAAGTTGTGAGACGTTTTTCATCAGGTAGAAAATTACCATTGACATCATGATCATTGGTCATAGTGCGGAATTTATAAAAGTTGAAAATTCGCGCATCTTTACCTGGACGGGGTTGGATAAAGAAAATTGGCTGCCCCATCCGTAAATAAATAGCGATCGCAATCATTAGCATTAAAGGAGCTAAAATAATTAAGGCGATTGCTGCTATTATTCTATCCAATAAATATTTAATAAACTGACTAAAATTGATTGCTTTCCAAACCTTAAAATTTCCCTTGATCATAGAACTTCCTTGAACTATTACTGTGTTTTTTGAGGTAAAAACCCAATCAATTGCCAATTATTTATTTGGGATTCCTTGAGATTGTTGGCACTAAAAACCACGATAATTCTCTATGATTTTGCAAATATCTGAGCAATTGCAAAACCAGACTTGTTTTTAAAAGATAACTAAGATGTAAATAAAAATCTTGTCATTTTGACATTATTCCTATCTCAATTATTTTGGGAAATATTTGATACTTTCAGTGTATTTATAACGACTGAGATGAGCATTTTTAGAAGATTAAGAAAAACCTAAATTTGTAGGGGTTTAGCATTGCTAAACCCCTATTTATAGAATCAAACTTAAACTACTTCTACATCAATATTTCTTCTATCTGACGAGGGAGATTAGAAATAGGTAATCCCTGCGCTTTTAAAATTCGCACATATTCCTGATCTAGCGCATTCCAAATATCTTCTTGACGAAATTCTCGCAAAACCCGCTCTCGTCCAGCCAAACCATGTTGTTGTCGGAGTTCGGAATTAACCACATAATGACGAATTCCTTCGGCTAAAGCTGACCCATCATGGGATGGTACAAGTGTCCCTGTTACTCCATCTTCAACTGCATCTATGCAACCAGGAATCTTGGTGGCGACTACAGGTAGTTTCATGGCCGCAGCTTCCAGAGGGACATTAGGAAAGCCTTCACGATAAGTTGGTAAAGTAAACACATCCATTGCCGCGTACAATGGCGGGGTGTGATCTTTGCCCCCTGTTGCATGGATGCGATTCCTGCGGAGCGCTTCGCTATCGTCAGTTTGCAGTATTTCCTTGGTTTGAGCAGATATGGGGTCTTGAGATTCAAAATACCCAACTAGGAGTAAATGCAAATTGGGAAACTCTGCGCGGAGAATTTTCCAAGCTGCAACCAATTCTTCCACACCTTTATCGCGGACAATCCGACCGACAAAGCCAATGACAATGGCATCATCAGGAATACCATATTGTTGACGAACTTCTTTTCTGGTCTGAGGTGGTAGATTAGCGGGATTAAAGCGATCGCTTGCATCCACCCCATTACTACTTCCTCCACCTAATACGGTAATCTTTTCCTGGGGACAAAGACCCTCACTAATTGCCACTTCTCGCAGGGAATGACTCACACAAATCACCTGATGTGCCAGTAAACAGGAAACCTTTTCACTCCATGATAGTAGGATGCGTTTATATCCTGTTGCTGTCATTAAGGGCAATCCCCGAATATGATAAATTCTCACAGGTACTTGTGCTAACCAAGCCGCAATAGTTCCTAATAATCCACCTTTAGGAGTATGGGAATGTACTATCACAGGCTTGATAGTGCGGATTTGTTGCCAAATTTGCCAAATAGCCACAATATCCTGGAGTGGTGTGATCCGTCGGGGCATTGTCACCGTGTGGAATGGTATATTTTCACGGGAACTAACTTCTTCTACAGCTTCTCCAGGTGAGGATAGAGCATGAATATCATATCCTCGTGCTTTCATATAAGCAATCTGTCCACGAAAAAAGGAAAAGGTTTCGGGAACGGTGGTAATGTGCAGCAATTTAATTTTTTGTGACATAGAAAGGTAAGTATTTCTGGCGTTGCTGAATTAAGATATGAAAATCAAAAATTTCATTTCTCTTACTCTTACTCTTTGCGCCTCTGCGCCTCTGCGTGAGATAAATTCATACTTTCATTCGCCAACGCCGGATTTTTTAAACTTGGTAATATGACCGATACCATTTCACAAATCGCTCGATTCCCTCCTCAATTGAGGTATTCGGTTTAAAACCCACATCTGTCACTAAGGCATCAACATCGGCATAGGTTGCTGGTACATCACCAGCTTGCATGGGGAGCAAATTTTTCTCTGCTTTCATTCCCAAGCAATTTTCTAAGGTTTCGATAAAGTGCATTAATTCCACCGGCTGATTATTACCGATATTATAATTTTTGTAGGGGGCATAACTTGTGGCAGGATCTGGGGCATTTCCTGACCAGTTGGGATTTGATGCAGCCACGTTATCAACAACACGAATTACGCCTTCTACAATGTCATCAATATACGTAAAATCCCGCCTCATTTTCCCGTAATTAAAAACATCAATTGGTTGTCCTGCCAAAATTGCTTTGGTAAACAGAAATAATGCCATATCAGGACGACCCCAAGGACCGTAAACTGTAAAAAATCGCAATCCTGAAGCCGGCAAGCCATACAAACTACTGTAGGTATGTGCCATTAATTCGTTGGCTTTTTTGGTAGCTGCGTACAAACTTACGGGATGATCTACATTGTCGTGAACGGAGAAGGGAGTTTTTGTATTTGCACCGTAAACTGAACTGGAAGAAGCAAATACTAAATGTTGAACGTTGGTATGCCGACAACCTTCGAGAATATTCACAAATCCCACTAGATTACTATCTACATAAGCATGGGGATTTTTTAATGAATAACGGACTCCGGCTTGGGCAGCTAAATTGACGACTTTATCAAAACTAGATTGAGCGAATAATTTGGGGATGCCTTCTCGGTCTGCTAAATCCAATAAATGAAAGCTAAAATTGGGGTTCGCTAAAAGTTGCTCTAATCTGTCTTTTTTTAAGGTAACATCGTAGTAATCGTTGAGGTTATCTAAACCTACAACTTGATCACCTCTTTCTAGTAAGCGTTGGCTGAGGTGAAAACCAATAAAACCAGCCGCACCTGTAACTAAAATTTTCGCCATAATTTCACCGTTTATAAACTCCAATAATTAATATTTGCTGGTATATCCGCAGGTTCAAATATTGATTTGATATCCATGAAGATTCCACCTGGACGAATGTGAGCAAATAGTCTCTCTGCTGGCATTTCTAAATATTCTTGATGGGGAACTGCTAAAATTAGGGCATCAAGATATGTAAGTTCTTTCCAATCAGATAATTGAATACCATATTCATGTACTGCATGACTATTTTCGGCTAAAGAGTCATGTACTAGGGGGTCAATCCCAAATTGTTGCAATTCATGAATGATATCCGGAATGCGACTATTTCTTAAATCTGGGACATTTTCTTTAAAGGTAAGTCCCAAAATCCCCACTCGCGCATTTTTGATGGTCACATTGGCTTCTACAAGCAGTTTCACCAACCGACTACCCAAGAATTGACCCATGTTGTCGTTAATCCGTCGTCCCGCGAGAATTACCTGGGGATAATAGCCAACTTGTTGGGCTTTGGCTGTGAGATAGTAAGGGTCTACACCGATGCAGTGACCCCCGACAAGACCTGGAGTGAAGGGTAGAAAATTCCACTTTGTCCCCGCAGCCGCTAAGACATCACGGGTGCGAATATTCAGGCGATCGCAAATTATCGCTAGTTCGTTCATCAAAGCAATGTTAAGATCCCGTTGGGTATTTTCAATGACTTTTGCCGCTTCAGCTACTTTAATTGATTGGGCGCGGTAAACACCAGCGTCAACAACAGCACCATATACATTAGCGATTTGTTCTAATGTTTCCGGGTCTTCACCTGCGACTACTTTAACAATTTTTTCTAAGGTATGTGTTTTATCACCTGGGTTAATTCGTTCGGGTGAGTAGCCCAATTTGAAATCAATACCCTGTTGTAAATCAGATACCCGTGCTAGAACAGCACCACAAACTTCTTCGGTGACTCCTGGATAAACAGTGGATTCATAAACTACTACATCACCTTTTTTAAGAACTTTACCAATAGTTTCCGAAGCTTTAATCAATGGAGTCAAATCAGGAACACGGTTATCATCAATTGGCGTGGGGACTGCAACAATAAAGAAGTTGCAATCAGCTAAATCAATTGGATCACAAGTAATATTGAGAGATGTATTTTTGAGTTCATCACTAGTAACTTCTCCTGTAAAATCTATGCCTTGATTTAATGCGGTAATTTTCTCTTGATTAATATCAAACCCAACTGTATTGGGAAATTTTTTTGCAATTGCTAAAGCCACAGGTAACCCAACGTAGCCAAGACCAATGACTGCGATATTATTCATGTTTTTATTTTCTGAATGGAATTTGAAAATTTTTTATTTATTCAGCAAGCCCTAATTGGTTTTCAGCTAACCAAGCTTGGAACATCAGTACATCCCAAAGATAATATTGCCAGTTGAATTTGCCACTTTGGTGTTCATCCCACTTTTGCCGAATTGGTTGAGGATTGAAATAGCCTTCTTGTCTCAATCGAGACTCATTCAACAAATCTTCTGCCCATTCTCGTAATGGTCCACGCAACCAGCTATCAATGGGAATACCAAAGCCCATTTTGGGACGCTCGATTAATTCTTTGGGTACGTATTTATACAAAAGCTGGCGTAATAACCACTTCCCTTGATTACCACGTATTTTCATGGATAAGGGGATTTGCCAAGCAAATTCTACAACCCGATGGTCTAGAAAAGGTATGCGACTTTCTAGACTCACACCCATGCTGGCACGATCTACTTTCACCAAGATGTCATCTGGTAAGTAGCTGATTAAATCCAAGTACATCATACGTTCTGTGAAATCTGGTAGGCTGTCCGACAAATTGCGCTCATTCAAAACTGTGCTAAGTTCAGAACTACCAATAACAACTTCCTCTGACGCTTGCCAATGGGATACTAAACCCGCATACATAATATCGGGGTTGGGAACTGCTAAAATGCTTGCTAACTTATGTAATTTATAACCGGAAGCTTCTACTTTAAGCTTTGTAGGCAACATGGCATCTACAGATGCAAAACCTTGATTCCAAGTTTGGGGGGAAACACTTGTTAAAGCTTTTGCGGTGGAATGACGAACTGTTTTCGGTATCCAGCCTATTTTCTGCCAAATACTACGTCCCCAAAAATAGCGATTATATCCAGCAAACAATTCATCACCTGCATCACCTGAAAGGCTGACAGTCACATGATTTCTAGCAAGTTGAGATACTAAAAATGTGGGAATTTGGGAAGAATCAGAAAACGGCTCGTCATATAAACTGGGTAGTTTGGGTATAACTGCTAGTGCTTCATTTGCCGTTACATAAAATTCTGTATGGTCTGTACCCAAATGCTGGGCTACAGCTTTAGCATATTGAGCCTCATTGTAAGCATCTTCATAAAAACCAATACTAAAGGTTTTTACAGGTTGATGGCTTTGAGCTTGCATGAGAGCTACAACTATAGAGGAGTCAATTCCCCCAGATAGGAATGCACCCAAAGGCACATCTGCCAGCATTCGCATTCCCACTGCATCTTTTAATAATCCCTCCAGGTTTACTATAGCTTCATTCTCTGAGCCTGTGAAGGGATAAGCAACACCTGATTCTGCTACAATTTTTGCCGACCAATAGGCCACTGGTTGGGGGTGAGTTCTACTCCCATTCCAACTGAGGAGAGTCCCAGGGGGTAATTTATAGATACCTTTATAGATGGAATAAGGGGCAGGAATATAGGAAAAACGCAGGAATAAAGCCAAAGCATCGCGGTTAATTTCTCGCTGAAAATCAGGATGGGCTTTAAAAGCTTTTAATTCCGAAGCAAATATAAAAGTATCACCACACCAACCATAATATAAAGGCTTTTCACCAATGCGATCGCGTCCCAAATGTAAAATGCGTTCTGCTTTGTCCCACAATGCAAACGCAAACATCCCATTAAATCGTTTGGTTGCTTCTATAACCCCCCATTCGCAAAAACTAGCTAACATTACTTCCGTATCAGAATGACCTCTAAAGTTATATCCAAGGCTTTGTAACTGCTTTCTTAATTCCGGAAAATTATAAACTTCACCATTGAACACAATTACATAGCGACCATTAGCAGAGATCATCGGTTGATGTCCTTCTGGTGATAAATCTACTATAGATAATCGTCTGTGTCCTAGAGCTATCCCCACCTCTTCATCAATCCAAATTCCACCATCATCAGGACCACGATGAATCAGAGATTGGCACATATTTTCGACTATATTGCCAATTTCTTCACTAGATAGTTGTTTTTCATTGGTAAAAAAACCAGTTATTCCACACATTTATTGAATTACTCCTTCAAGAAATATATAAATTTTTAGAGGTTATTTCTTTGGCGTGATATATGCAGAAAAAGATCAAAATTTCACTAAGTGAGAATAAATAAATTCTGGATTTTTTGAATTACAGCAAATTGTCATCAAACCCGGAACAAGAACCCCACCCCCAACCCCCTCCCCGCAAGCGATGAAGGGGGCTAAGATGTACCTTTATGTAAATTTTCGCCGATCTAATCTGTTGAAAATTAGCTATTCCCTAAGAATAGGAACTAAAAAATCTTTGGAAATATTGCCCCCACGGACAATTAAACGATTGTTGTTTACTTCTTGATCTTCGCGGAGATATATTGCATAAACTTGATCAGTTTTCTGAATATTTTTATCTATGTTGAAGTCACAATTATCAAATACCAGTCGCTGGTTAGTTTGATTAGAAAAGCTAGGGTGTTGCCACCAAATATCAGCACCAGCAAAAAAATCGTATTGTTCGCCTGTTAATTTTCTCGTGACAGTGAATTGACAATTTTCAAATGTAACATTATGAGGAAATAAAATCCTGTTCATGTAAGTATCCGCTGCACCAATTTTAAATTGAGAATTCGTAAATTTCATTGTTGAATTCAAGCTAAAAATATAAAAAGGTGCATTGCCAGAAATGATATTATTCCCAATTACTGTAGAACCTTCATCAACAGCAATATCAAAATCCCCATCAATTAGGTTTAGGTTTTCAAGTTTAACATCTACCTTTAATGTTTCTCCATAACCTCGTCCATCAACTTCAATATCAATTCCGGTCGGATCAATTTTGCCTTGTGTAGTCAGATTATAAACTTCAGCCGAAGAATTTCCACCCGTTAAGACAAACCCACCTCGAAATACATCAATAGCTTGACAATTATTGATTTTAACATCAACATTTGTATATACAGAGATTCCATCAGCAACCCCATTTTTAAAATTGCAATCTTCAATAAATACTTGCAATTTACCAGGAAGTTCAGGGTCAGCAGTCAAGAATATCAGATGCGCTTGTTCTAATTCATATTTTTTGTAATGACCTTGATTTTGGCTATTACCATCAAAGGTAAACCCTTGAATAATTAAAGGTTGAGAATTCTTCTGACTACTATAATTAGTAGTGAAAGTTCGAGTCCACTTTCCTTGTTTATCTGGTCGTTTAATAGTTGCTCCATATCCTTGATAAGTAATGTTATCTTTGAGAATTACAGACGTTACTATATAAACGCCTTCAGGGAATAATATTACTCCTCCTCCTTGCTGATACACTGTATCTATTGCTGTTTGAATTGCCTTAGTATCGTCATTAACACCATTACCTTTAGCACCAAATCTTTTAACAGATACAATGTTTTTTATGTCATTATCTAATATTTGCATGGTATGTAATTTATTGCCGGACACATTGGCATTAGATGTATTTTTAGAGGTTATAGATTGACTCTTTAGGAAATAAACTTGAGGTTTCGATATGGTAACTGATTGGCTAAAGTGGAGAGATTGTATAATCAGTAAGCTTAATAAACTCCAAAATAACCAAAAACGAAATTTGCGGAAAAACATCTTAGCTAATTTTTGATAAATCAACATATATCACCTAACAATGGTAACTTATTTTTATAGGAGGGGAAAAAAGCTTGACAACAGCTATCAACCGTAAAACCTTTTATATAAAAGGTTTTGTGATTAAAATTTGTATCTCATTTACTTACAATATGTTGTATGTCTCTGATTACTATTGAAATCAGTTGTATCACACATTTATTATTTTCCTCTGATTTTTATAAATTTGAGATTTAGTTTTGGAAGTCTGGTTAGTTAAAGAGTTTATAGATAGTAAATAAAACCAAAAAATTGGCTGTCGTAATACATAGTGAAAGCAACTAAATATCGTTAAGCATATAACGGCTGCGAACATGATAAATGATTGCTTTTTCCATGCTTGCCAACCTATCCATCCTAGTAATGAAATATAGGCTATTATTCCCACAATTCCAGAACTACTACCCCAATCTATAAACGTATTGTGTGCTTCCTCATCTAAAAAAGGTCTAGTCTCACCTGAATGGGCGCCAGGACCAAGACCAAATAAAGGGGAAGAAGAGATTGCAGTGATGCCATTTTTCCATAATGTCACTCTGACGCTTCCTTGATTACCCTGATCATATACATTGGCAGTATTACTATATAGTTGTTGATAGCTAAATTCCGCCAATATTAATATAATAATAGCTGCTGATATACCCATAATAGCTCGAATAAGTCCTTGCATTTCTAATTTAATATTTTTTTTAAGCACAAGATTTTTGTCAATTAATAAATATAATTCTAGAAATATAATTAAAGTAAATCCAATTATCCATCCAAAGAATAGGGCATCAGACTGTGTAGCTGTACCTAAAATAAAGCAAATAACTATTAAAAATATAAATTTTGATTTTGAAAAAAATTGACTACTACTTCTGAAAAGATAGAAAGTAAAAAATGGTATTACCGTTAAAAATAAAGCTAATTGGTTGGGGTTTTGAGACCAACCTAGAAATCTGACTCCTCCATACCAAGAAGTTAAAAAAGGTATAAAAGAAGGAAATAAAAATAAAGTCAACAAAGCTAATAATGAGAAAGAAATCACATAATCAATCATTTTCTTTATTTCCAAATAAAAAAAATAAGAATTAGCTAAACATAGTGAAAAAATAAATGAAAAGCCAAAAGCAAAATAATCATGATGCCATGCGCTACTTTTTAAATTTAGTGAGTCTGCAATTGACAAACCCAAGGTAAGAGAAATAAATCCAACTCCCCAAAACGAGTAAATTAATTTTACAATTGGTGTAATCAATAGACATTTATTAGTTAAAAGTTTAACAAGAACGAATATTATCCAAATAAATAAAATAATTTCGCCAATGCCAATCGGAATTCCAGGGAATCTGAGTTGAGTTGCAGTTGTAAGTATGATTCCAGTTACTAACCAAATTAATTCTAAGTTTGTATTTTTCATCAAATTGGAGCATTAAATTAAATAATGTTTTTCAACGCAATTAGCCCAAAATCTCTGCGATTCATTTAAATTTTCTTCACTTAATGGAGAACCAACACGATGCTTTAGTATCTTAAACTTTAGACCTGTAGTAATAGCAAAAATATCTACTAAAGATTTAGCAGTTTGTTCTATTACTCCCCAAAATAAAAAATAATTTTTATCAGCAAGTCCTCTATGAATTAGAGCCAATGAAAAATGAAAATACTCATAGCGATTGCTTAGTTTAATCGTTTAGAAATTCCCATCATCGCTTGTGTAGTAAATGAAGAATAACTGTAAACGTAAAACCTATGCGAATAACTGCGGCAATCAATAAAGCGATCGCTGCCCCTACCAAACCCAGCTTCGGCAGCAGCCATAGACAACCTACAGTTGAAATACTTGTCACAGTAACAAACAAAGGTATTTGGATACGAAAATATCGAGCTGCCGTCATTCCACAGTCTAGGAAAGATGATATGTAATTAAACCCAGCAATAACCATCAGCCAAATAAATAAAGTTGTCTGCTCGGCATATTCAGAGCTATACAGCAGCATTAGAATTTGTCGTCCACTCGTCACCGCTACTAAAACACCTATTCCGCCTTGTAAAGCAGCTATTCCCACTAGTTTCAGCAGGAGGTTACGAAAACCTATAAGATTTCCACTAGCATAATATTTTGCTAGACGGGGACTGGCTGACTGCCCCAAGGCATTCACTACTATGTTTCCAGCCATCATCATATAAGCCAAAGCCGTAAAAATACCCAGTTTCCTTTCATTCAAGTAATACTCAATCAAGTATTGAGGAATGTTGGTATTGAGCGAAACTAGCATCATCGCAAACCCCAATGGGAAACAAAGCCATACTAGATGTTTTAGAGTTTTCAGGTGCCAACGAGGTTGCAATTCTGAGATATCTTTTAGCATCAAAAGACCACTAGGAAGGTCATAGCCGAGTAGAACCACAGCCCAAACGCAGACTAACCCAAATACACCCCACAAAATATTACCGGATATATATATTCCTCCGCCTAAAAACAGCAATGACAGAAGTCCTTTAATCATCATCGAAATGGCAATCCGATCCATTCGTTCATGCTGCTGAATTAGCCCCTGAAATATATCACTAATAGACTCGAATACCTTGGCTGTTCCTATGAGGAAGATTACTAAAGATGTTTCCCTTTGATATCCACCTAAAAAGCTAATAACTGTAATAGTTAGAAGTGCCAGTGTTGTTGATATTAGCCTTAACCCAAAGTAATCACTAAACAAAAACTGTTTTTGAGCATCTGTTGCTTGGACAGCCCTTAGTTGGAGATCTGTAAACATGATTATAGGTGCTGTTACAGCCAACCCCAAGGTAAACTGCCCTACCATTTTTGGGCCGCCAAGTTTAGCCAAAACTACTAACATTCCCCATTGGCAAGCTGAATAAACAAAATTACCAACAAAAGTCCAAGAGAAATTACGACGTAGACTCATGGAATTATTTTTTTTTGCATTGGCTTTAGTCATGAGATTGAGTCTTTCGTCAGAGGAAATAGTATGAGGGATACCATCTTGAGATTTGACGAGTGAAAGATCAAAAATCCCTGCATCAGTGGAATACTCCGAAATAATATCATGAAAATATCTTCTCGAAATCACTGCTATTGAAGCCAAAATTGAAGGAAGAATGATAGCCATCTACACAAGCTATCCAGTCACCTTTATTAACTATATGAGGATCAATATTATGCATTCCATCAGCATTCCAACCATATCCACTTGCACCTATGATTGGATTTTCATTTACTGATTTTTCTGAATAATTTGTTGTACTCAATTCTGTTATTTCAAAAGCCCGAACTTTGTTTCCATAGCGGAATGGCTGACAATCTTGGCTATATCTAAAAAGCTTATTATCAAATATTGTCATCCTTCCACCAGGTCTAGCGATATGGAAATCTCTTTGAATAATAGGGCTTTTAGGATGCTCAATCCATTTTCCCGTTAAGGACTCAGCATAGTATAGCCGCAAAAAATCATTGTTTCCAGTAGTTGTAAATAGCCACCATTTATCTTGAAAATAAACAACGGATGAATCTTTAAAATTCTGCCCTTCAATTAAGGTGTTTAAGTATGACCACTGTTCAGGAAAATCAGTTGCTTGATAAAGGCGAATAGAATTTGATGCGTTGCTTTCTGGAACCATATAATAACTATTATCCCATTTAAATACATAGGGATAAGACAAATGGAAAGATTCGCGCAGAATAATTTTTTGATAGTTCCATTCTATGCCATCAGTGCTTGTTGCCAAGCCAATTTCTCCTCTATTTGTTTCAATGTTCATAACCTCAAAAAACATATACCAAGTCCCATTTTCATAAACCATAAATGGATCAGCAACAAACTCTGCTGAAACATCTATAACATCTTTAGCTGTTAAAACTGGATTTTTGATATTCTCTTGAGAACTTAACTTAAAAGGTGATTCCCCTGTATAAATTCCTATTGACCAATCACATTTCCTCCGGACAAAAATTTTTGCAATCTTTTTAAGAGAAGATAAATATGTTGACATTGACAAATTTTCTGTCTGAACTTTATTGCTTGATTTCATATTTTTCTACAGATTTATTAACACTACGAAGATAAAAGCAGCAAAAATCTTAATCTATTTAGGCAATTTTGGGTTTGGTACTTTTCGGAATATTTATCCAACTATTTGATGTGTGATTAGTAAATTGACCAGGCTCTAACAAACTTATTTCTTCTGGCAATTTTGGTTTATAACCTGCCACTAATTGTGACAGCAATAGCATAATCGAATCAGCATCATTTTTAGCTGCTACTCCCAGTAAAGTTTCTACCGTAATATCCAAATAACTAGGAATAATCTGGCTCGCATTTTTCACAATTAACAGTTTTTCATGCTCCGTCTTTTCATATTCTTCTCCCTCAATAAACAATTCTTCAAATAACTTTTCCCCTGGTCTTAAACCTGTAAATACTATGTCAATATCTTTGTTAACCTCATATCCTGAAAGATGAATTAGTTCTTTTGCTAAATCTACAATTTTCACCGGTTCACCCATATTTAGCATTAAGACTTCACCACTACGACCCAGGACAGATGCTTGTAAAACCAGTTGCACTGCCTCTGGTATGGTCATAAAGTAACGGCAAATATCGGGATGAGTAACTGTAATTGGTCCACCTGCTAAGATTTGTTTTTGGAAAGTAGGAACTACGCTACCTCGACTCCCTAAAACATTCCCAAAACGCACAGCTACATAAGATTTACCACTTTGTTTTGCAGCTTGTAAAACTAACATTTCGGCTACTCTCTTACTAGCACCCATCACATTAGTAGGATTAACTGCTTTATCTGTGGAAATCATCACAAAATGTTCAACATTATATTGCAGTGCTACCTGTATTAAATTCCGTGTACCAATCACATTATTAGTAATTGCTTCTGCGGGATTTAATTCCATCAGAGGGACGTGTTTATGAGCAGCAGCATGAAAAATTACATCTGGTTTAAATCTCTCAAAAGCGTATTCCAATCTCGACCGCACTCGAATATCAGCAATGAATGTATAAATCTGCGGTATATTGATGACTGATTGACCATTATTTTTGAGAATTTGGATTAGTTGTTCTAGTTCTTGTTGGATATTGAAAACAGAATTTTCTCCATGTCCAATCAGGATGATTTTAGCTGGATGACAACGGAAAATTTGCCGGCATAGTTCACTCCCAATTGATCCTCCTGAACCTGTAATTAAAACTGTTTTATCTTTAATAAATTTAGACACCCTTTTAATGTCTATATGAATAGGTTCTCGTCTGAGTAAGTCTTCAATTTTGATATCTCTAATACTATCCAATCGGACACGACCATTGAGGATTTCATGTATTCCTGGTAAAGTGCTAGGTTGGACTCCATTGGCTTGACAAATATCAACAATTTCTCGAATAATTTGTCCAGAAACTGTAGGCATGGCAATAATAATTTTCTGAATTTTTAATGTTTTGATTACCTCAGAAATTTTATAGCGATCGCCCAATACCGGAATTCCCCGTAAATGTATATGCTGTTTTTTGATATCGTCATCAATAAAGCCTACAGGATAAACCCCAGACTGGGGATTTCTTTGCATATCTTCCACAAGAGAAACCCCCGCATTACCCGCACCAATAATCAGCACTCTCTCCCTATGCTTAGATATTTTCTGTCTATGATTTACCCTTTCTACAACCCGCACACTAAACCGTAGCGCAATCACACAAATACCAGAAAGTATTCCCTCCAAAATCGGTAGTGATTGCGGAAGATTACCTAATAGCATATTGAATGTTTTATCCAATATATTAAATAGCGTTGTTTGGATGACTATCACACCCATCATCAACATGACTATATAGATTACTTCCTCAATACTTGCATATCGCCAATAGCGTTTATAAAAACCACAGCCCCAAAAAACAATTAGTTTAACTACTAAAAATAAAATTGTAGCAACTTCTAACTGTGAAATATATTCTTGCAAATTCAGATCACCATCTAAACGCAAGAATAATGCTAACAATGGTGTCATCGCAAAAATAGTAATATCAAAAATAAACCAATGTCTATTTCTAACTTTACTTAATTGATGGGATAAGGTTTTAATTGTTTTCTGAACAGTAAAATGAGAGACGAAAAACAGGATATTCACATCAACATCTCCAGGAAAATATATGAAATCTTTTCACTAGATAAACACCTGAGATTTTAATTGTTAATCTCAAAGACATGACATATTCAAATCACCGTCTTGCAGCAGAAGTCAGGATTCAGGATTCAGAAGTAAAACTGGCTTACTGTCCGGCTTAAAATTTAGATTCTGTACCTCATTAATCTGCAATCTGCTCCCTTCCAATCACCCTCTTAAATAATTAATTATGTGGTGATTTACAAAAATAAATCTTCACCAATTAAATGAAAATGTCATAGCGTTGATAAATATCAACTAAACATAAACATTAATGTATGGGTTATTATTTTTTATCTTGAACTTATAGAGGTTTTATCAAATTTCCACTGCTTAAGTCATGCCAGTTTGACACAAATTCCCTATTAAATAAAAATAATAGCAGCAAGTATAGTGTTTACACCATATCTGCTGCTTGATTGGAGCGAAAACTCCGATTGTTGACTTTTAATCCAACTATTAAAAATTCATAAACAGCCTGTTGAATTTGCTGTGTGAATTTTTAATTACTAATGTTTAATTCTGTTTTGCGTTACTAGACTTTTGCTTGTAACGACTTCAGTAATTCAGTATTCACACCCGATTCACGAGTCAGAGAAATTTTACCTGTGCGAGCAATTTCTCTCAATCCAAATTTCTGTAGCACTTGCACAATCGCTACCATTTTACCAGGATCACCAACAACTTCCAAGGTCAAAGAATCTTCAGCCACATCTACAATTCGCGCTCGGAAAATCTGAGACAATTCAATAATCTCCGAACGATTAATGCTAGTAGCATTAACCTTGAGAAGCATCAATTCTCTTTCTACACAAGGAATTTCTGTAATATCCTGCACTTTGAGAACATTAACCAACTTATATAGTTGTTTAGTAAGTTGCTCAATAATGCGATCATCGCCAGGGACAACCATCGTAATTCGGGATACTCCATTCTGTTCCGCAGGTCCCACAGCCAGGCTTTCAATATTAAAACCCCGACGAGCAAATAAACTAGCAATGCGGGATAGAACCCCCGCTTCATCTTCCACAATAACTGACAGCGTATGTTTCATCGGCGACTAAAGGAGCATGACATGAACGCAGACCGGCACTCATGACTGCAAAGCGAGTTTCTACTACGCTGCATTGTCGGTCTGAATTTTTATTTTATACTTAATAATTGCAATCATTCCGTTCCTGTGGAAAACTTATCTATAAGAATAATATTTAATTTTTGTATCCCTTACGGGAGGTATCAGCCATAAATATCCGTAAGATGTGTTGGCGACAGAGTAATACACCATGATCATAAATATCTAACTCTTAGCAGGAATATTACTAATTTAGATATATCTATTTTCAAAGGTAGATGCAGCCTTTAAATTAACGCCATATATTGTCATCAGCAGTGAAAATTGACAGGAACAAAGTATTTATGGGTTGGTTACAAAGAATGTTTGGCTTAGAAAAATCGGAAAGCACCCAAGTTAATCCAAATTCTAGCTATGATGCTAATACACAAACCATAGAGTCAGAACGTATAGGACTAAATGGAGAATATGATCAAAGTGGTTTAGCCAAGCGAGTAGCATTAGCATTTGATCAAGATCCTGACCTTAATGATATTGATACTCTCTGGGTTGCTCAAACAGGTAGCATTGTGGTACTAAAAGGTCAAGTTCCCACTCAGGATATTCTTAATCAACTAGTTGCCGTAGCTCACACTGTTGATGGCACTACAAATGTTGATACTACACAAGTTAATTTAAATTAGATTAATTAGGGTTTGCTGAATAAGTTGTTGATGAGGACAGGAAGTAGGGGTAGATGTTTACCAATTACCCATTACCCATTACCCATTACCCATTACCCATTACCCATTACCCATTACCAATCCAACCTAAAATCGCCTGGTTAACTTGTTCTGGTGATTCGTCATGGGGACAATGACCGACATCTTCCAGATATAGCAATTGCAATCTTTCATTGTAGCCCACAAATTGATTTGCTAGTTTTGGCGGCACAAATCGGTCTTTTGTTCCCCAAATTAACAGCATAGGAATTGTTAAGTTTGGTAAAATTTTCTTGACACTAGGACTAAAGTTAATCCCTGTTGTGGCTTTGAACAAGGCTCTAAAGGCACGAGCAGATCCCCTATCCTGGGGTGGTCCTGCTAAAATATCTATAAGTTCATCAGTAATAGCTTCGGGATTGGCATAAGCTAAACTAGCCCAAGGGCGCAGCACACTAGGACGACGCACAAAATAAAATATCGGTTTCAATATTAATCTGGAAGTAAATATACTTTTAATCCCGCTGACAAGAGGTTGCAAAGCAGTCGGAATCATTTCTTGTTCCAAATTAGGATCAGGTAAACTGATCATCACTATCCCCTGTATCATGTCAGGATGGTTAGCGGCTGCGACGAGAGAAATCAGTGAACCGATGGAATTACCTACCAAAACCACTGGTTGACGGATAAAAGTTTTCCAAAAATCGTAAACCTGCTCTACCCACAGTTCCACATTGTAGTTAGTTGCAGCTTTTTCCGAAGCCCCAAAACCAATCATGTCCAAAGCGTAAACCGTGTGAGACTTACCCAAAACCTCTAAATTATGTCGCCAATGACCAATGGAAGCGCCGAAACCATGAAGTAAAATTAAGGGTGTTGTTCTTGCATAATCATGGGGAGGACGAATATAAGTATAACGGGTTTGCCAACCACGCCACACCCAATCCCTTTGATTACCAACTCTTTGCTGCCAATCTCTTGCGGTAGTCACAGTTATCTCTTAGTGATTAAGTAGGTGAACACAATAAAACCAAACTGTGTAAAGAAACGTAAAATCGCTGAAAACTTCTTTACTCTTGCCTCTTGCCTCTTGCCTCTTGCCTCTTGCCTCTTGCCTCTTGCCTTGCTATGACGACAATCTTCAACGCCAACCTACTTAGTTGGAAACTATTAATTTTGTGCGTTCTTTCTTAATATGTTACATTATATTTGGTTAGCTTCAATGTATACCTAATTTTGCTATCATAGAAACATCTTCTAGATATCATACCTCTATGTATCTCAGAAGAAAATTGTAACAATAGTTATTAGTGTCAAATATCATGTAATTTACATTAAATAATGCAGTGGAATCAACTCAGAGTCCGGCTATACAGTCAACGACTTGATCGAACTTCTCTTATAAATTTGCTACACTAGAGAGGGATATTCATTTTCCAATTCTGAGTTACTGTTGTATTTTGCCTTCAATGGCATATCAGACTAAACTAACTAAATCAAGACCAGTCCAAAATCTTAACTAAAGAGCTGCCACTAATCATAATGCCTGTGATTGAGAAAAAAAGAACTCGCGATCTGCCCCAAATTAACGAACGGATTCGCTTCCCGAAAATTCGGGTGATTGACACTGATGGCGCACAACTGGGAATTATAACTCCGCAGGAAGCGATACAATTAGCAGAGGAAAAGGAATTAGACCTAGTGCTAATTAGTGACAAGGCTGATCCGCCAGTATGTCGAATAATGGACTATGGGAAATATAAGTTTGAGCAGGAGAAGAAGGCGCGGGAAGCCCGGAAGAAGCAGCACACAGCTGATGTAAAAGAAGTGAAGATGCGCTACAAGATAGAAGAACATGACTATAATGTGCGCGTTAAACAAGCCGAGCGCTTCCTCAAAGATGGCGATAAAGTTAAGGCTACTGTGATGTTCCGAGGGCGGGAAATTCAACACAGTGACTTGGCAGAAACGTTGCTTAAACGAATGGCTACGGATTTAGAACCTTTTGGTGAACTTCAGCAAGCACCGAAGAAAGAAGGGCGGAATATGATGATGCTGATTTCACCAAAAAAATAATCTTGTCAACAACCTAGTAATGAGTGCTGTATAAATTAGTGAATAATAGGATCTAAAATTGACCCCAGGGAAATTCTTCCCATTCCCTCAGCATTCATCCATAATTAGATTTATGTCAATTTATTCTAAAATGATAGTCCTGACGGCTGAGTGGGAAAAATAATCCTCAGTTGTTCAGGACTTTTCCTATGTTATGAAACAAGAGTCACCGGGTACTATTAAAGCACAGGAAAGTTTATGGGTAAATCTAGTACAGCATGGCGTTATGGGTTGGGGTAAATAAATTTCATGCTGTTATTGATGAATCGTTTCTGGGCGCAGACCCTGCGCCCCTACTTTCTGAATTTTTCATGGTCAGAATCTACTAGTACAGCTTGGCGGAAATAATATGACTATTAAAATTTTCTCTGTTCTCTGTTAAGAGTTTCCTGCCTTCACGGTTATATCATGCTAAAGAACAGGGACGCGATCGCTATTGTATGGCAGAATAGGGTATTGCCAAGAGTTTTTGCTAATTACCAAATTATTTGCTAATATTTTTCAAAAGATAATATTAAAATTAAGGTAAATTTGTACCACTATGTTAACATCCGCAATTGATACTAAAGATGTAAATGCTATGCAATCGGTACAGGAAGGGGTGGTAGTGTGCGATCGCTCTCCCTGGGGACTTATCCGTATTTCTGGCGATGATCGTCTTCGCTTCTTACACAATCAAAGCACTAATGATTTTCAATCTCGCAAACCTGGTCAGGGCTGCGATACTGTGATGGTGACATCTACAGCCCGCACGATAGATTTAGTCACAGCTTATGTCTTAAATGATGCTGTTTTATTATTGGTTTCCCCGAACCGTCGTCAGGAACTTATGAAATGGTTAGATCGGTATATCTTCCCTGCTGATCAGGTTAAATTAACTGATGTGACAGAAGAAACAGCAATATTAAGCCTCATTGGACCCCAAAGTCATGCTGTTATCGAAAAATTGGGGGCTGGTGATTTAATTGGTCAACCAAATGGTAATCACATTTTGGTTGGTGGGGTGATAGTTGCGGTGGGTAGCGGCTTGGCTGCACCCGGATATACACTGATTTTACCCCGCGCTGAAAAACAAACATGGTGGGAGAAAATACGGTCATTGGGGGCTGTGGAATTGGGCGATCGCAATTGGGAAATGTTACGAATATTACAAGGTCGTCCCGCTCCCGACTCGGAACTCACGGATGATTATAACCCCTTGGAAGTGGGCTTATGGCAGGCAGTTTCCTTTAATAAAGGTTGTTATATCGGTCAAGAAACCATTGCCAGACTTAATACATACAAAGGTGTAAAACAATACCTTTGGGGAATTCGTCTTAGTGCTGGGGCTGAACCAGGAACAGTAATCACCATTGGCGAAGAAAAAGTAGGTAAACTCACTAGCCATACAACCACTCCTGATGGTCATTTTGGACTAGGTTACATCAGGAGTAAAGCTGGTGGAGTTGGCTTAAAAGTGCAAGTTGGAGAAGCAGCAGGAGAAATAATTGCTATTCCCTTTGTCTCCCACGAATATCCATAAATTCATGTCTATACTGCAAACGGTTCATAGTTTAACCAAATATGAAACCCCTCTGGTAAACCTCTCCCCGCAACGGGGAGAGGCTTTGAACCTTGTTCTTTGTATGAGAAAAAAGTCCAGCTTCTAGCCGTTTTGAGTATAATTGTCCATTACCCATTTCCCCTACCTGGACACAATTCATCTATCCAAGAAGGCAAAATATTGCTATGAGTAGATGAAATCCGGGTAATATTTGGGCTGGGAAATCCCGTGGTTATCAATCGTTTATCTATTTGTTCCCTTCCCAATCCTAGAGGCAGCTTAACTGAAGAATGGTCATGAATTGGTGTAGCAACTGCAATCACAGAAATGCCTGTAGTCATTTTTAATAACACCTGTTTATGTTCTTTGGGTACAGGTGAATCTGTCAGGACTATATGAGCCGGAGAGGTACTAACAATCTCATTTTTGGCGGTAGAATGCTGGGATTTTAATAAGTTTAGCTCCTGTTCAGGATTGAAGTGTAAACACAAAGCTACAATTATCTGATCAGGATCATTGTTTAAATCCAAAATGAAAGGGAGAATTTTTTTTAACTCTGGTTCTAAAGTAGATAAAGTCGCTAAGATGTAACCAGAAGAAGGTCGGCGAATACCATAATAATCTTTCCATATCCGCATTTTCACTAGCCAAGAACGATTTTGTTCGTAATAAATTAGCCACTTCTTTTTTAATGATTGACGTAAATGCTGAATATCCATTCATTCCCTCACTTCTTACTGTACCAAATTACAGCATTTATATATTTTCAGTGATCTTTATCCCTGGGGATGAAACCGATAATAAAGCATTTTCTTCACTCTTTTACCACCTAATAAATGTTGTTCCACCAATCTGGGTACTTCTTCGGGTAACACCCGACAATACCAAACCATTTCGGGTAAAACTAGCACCATTGGACCATTACCGCATTGACCTAAGCAGCCACTAGATGTAACTGTCACATTAGGTATAGGTAAATCGTGTAAAGCTGCTAAAACTTCCTTTGCACCTTGTTTTCTACAAGTACGATGTTGACATACTTTTACAGAAATCAGAAGAGGCTGTTCCTGGGTTTGGATATTTGATATTAATTCATTCATCGCCTTTTTGACTATAAACGCCAGTTATTTAGTAAGTAGGTTAGCATTGAAAATCGTCGTTATGGCAAGGCAAGAGGCAAAAGGCAAGAGTGAAGAGGGTTTGGGCGATTTTACTTTGCTTTACACAAATTGGTTTTATTGTGTTCACCTACTTATTAGTGAATAACCCAAATCTTGAATTCTTTGATAATGAGATAAATTACCTGTAACTAAGGTAAGATTATGACTAATAGCAATAGCAGCAATCATGCAATCAGGATAACCAATCCTCTTTCCTGTTATTTCTAAATCAGCATAAATTTTTCCGGCTAATACAGAAGCTGTTAAATTAAAAGATAATATTTCCTGTGAAATTAGGATGTTTAAAAATTGCTGAAGACGTTCTTTTTGCTGACGTTTCTGCCATCCTTCGACAATTTCCATAACTGTAATTGCAGAAATTGTATATTTCTCAAACTGGCTTAAGTAAATATCGGCTTTGGCAATAATCTGAGGATTTGCCCGTTTAATAATTTCTGAAAGAATATCAGTATCAAGTAGGGATTTCTCTACTTTATTCATTTTATCAACTATATCCTCTTTTTTCCATTGCCTCAACGACAATTTCATCAACGATTTCTGGAACATCCGCATATAATCCCATTAAGGGATCTTTCTTTTCCTGAATTTCTGCTAAACGTTCAATTACTTGAGTAATCAATTCTGATAACGTTGACTGATTGACTATTGCAATAGTTTTTGCCCGTTCAAAAGTCAGTCTATCTAATTCAAGTTCTATTTTTTCCATGATGGATTTACCCCTTAGTTAGGAAAACGGACAACGGTAATAATTCTGATTATATCATTTCGATCAGTAATAACTGTTGACCGTTCCCTGTTTTTACCCGCTAGTAACTTTTTTATCCAGACGTTCAGCCAGCCATAATTTAATAATAGAATCAGAAGTAACACCCAAACCCTTAGAGGTTGTTTGAAAACTTTTTCGTGTGGGATCTGACACCCGCAGATCCCCCTAAATCCCCCTTTCCAAGGGGGACTTTGAGGAATTTAGCCCCCCTTTGTAAGGGGGGTTGGGGGGATCTCGATTAATTCTGATACTTTTCAAACATCCTCTTAGCTTCATGTTCTAAAGCTGCAATCATCCAAATTGGGAAATCAATATTAATTCGTTTTTGTTCATTACCAGGAAAACCGTCACCACCATCATCAACTAAGCAAAAACAGCCACCAAAACCGGAATTACCTCCTCGTCCTTCCTTGCCTTAAAAATAGGCTAAATCGCCACTATCATACTATATGTTGTATATGTGGCGATCGCTAAAAAATCCTAACTGATCACTAAGAGACTTCCAAATAAAAAAATGTCCCAAAACTGATGCAGAAATTCTCTCTCTGTGTACTCTGTGCCTCTGTGGTTCGTTTCTTAGGATAATTTATTTCTTGGAAGTCTCCAATCCTTTACTGGCTAACCATGCACTATTAAATATTCGTGACTGATAGCGAGAACCACTGTCACACAAAATAGTCACAATAGTATGTCCTGGACCCAATTGTTTAGCTAAAGCCACAGCCGCACCGACATTAATTCCTGTTGAACCACCCATTAATAAACCATCTTTTCTTAATAGTTGATAAACAACACGCAAGGCTTCAGAATCATCAATTTGGATGGCATCATCAATGGGTGCGCCTTCCATATTAGCAGTAATCCGACTATTCCCAATACCTTCAGTAATAGAATTACCTTCGATTTTGATTTCCCCAGTTTTGATATAGCTATATAGTCCACTACCTAAAGGGTCAGCCACCACACATTTAACGCCCGGATTTTGTTCTTTCAGGTACATTGCCACACCAGCATAAGTACCACCCGTACCAGTTGCCGCTACCCAGCCATCTATTTTACCATGAGTCTGTTGCCAAATCTCTCTACCTGTGGTTTCATAATGGGCAATACGATTGGCTAAATTATCAAATTGATTAGCCCAAATGGCGTTTTCCATTTCTGCCGCAATTCTACCAGATAGTTTGACGTAATTATTCGGATCTTTGTAAGGTACAGCAGGAACAGGACGAACTTCCGCACCCAGGGTAGTTAAAGCATCTATTTTTTCTTGGGATTGGGTATTGGGAATAAAAATCAAGCATTTATAGCCTTTGACATTGCAGATATGTGCCAGCCCAATTCCCGTATTTCCCGCTGTTCCTTCTACTACTGTACCACCGGGTTTGAGGAGTCCTTTTTTTTCTGCATCTTCGATAATATACAGCGCAGCCCGATCTTTGACAGAACCACCAGGGTTCAGATATTCGGCTTTAGCCAATATTTCACAACCTGTTTCTTCACTAAAACTGTTTAAACGAATTAATGGGGTGTTACCAATTGTACCAACAAATCCATTTTTGATATCCATTTTGCATCTACCTGAGTTTTTCCCGATTTGCTTGCAGCAGCGCTTCGCTATCAAATTTTGACATTTCTAGCCATTTTTATGTGAATGAACCAAATCTTGATTTTGTTTCCCGCAAAGTCGCTAAGAGGGTGTTTGAAAAGTCATGATTGCTGTATCAAATATTTTACCCCTCCCTAACCCTCCCCTTATAAAGGCTACGGTGTACACACAAGTGATCCTGGCAGAGGTTTCAGCCTTTTTTCATCCAGGAATTTAAGCTTCACGACCGCATAATTTCATTGTGCCGATTTCTGATTCTTTCTGGACTACCTGTAGGAATTGCAGCAATTAGTTTTTGGGTGTATTCTTCTTTGGGGTGGAGATAAATACTTTCAGATGTCCCTGATTCCACTATTTTCCCTTGATTCATCACCAAAATGCGATCGCTCAAAAATTTGACTACACTTAAATCATGGGAAATAAAAATGTAAGTTAGTTGAAAATCCGCTTGTAATTCTTTCAATAAATTCAAAACTTGCGCTTGCACAGACACATCCAAAGCTGAAACAGATTCATCACAAATAATAAACTTAGGATTTAAAGCCAAAGCGCGAGCAATACAAACCCGTTGACGCTGACCACCAGAAAATTGATGAGGATATTTTTTCATATCACCCGCACTTAAACCCACCCGTTCCAACAATTCCACCACCCTAGCTTGTCGCTGTTGTTTCGACTTCCCTACCCCATGAATCAACAGAGGTTCTACAATCGCTTCCCCAATTTTCATCCGGGGATTGAGGGAACTAAAAGGATTTTGGAAAATAATCTGCATTTCTCGTCGTAAATGCTGCAAAGTTTTCCCAGTCAAGTGCGTAATATCCTGTCCATTAAATAATATTTTACCGCTCATCGGTTCGACTAATCGCAGCAAGGTTCTTCCTAAAGTAGTTTTACCGCAACCAGATTCTCCCACCAATCCCAAAGTTTCTCCCGGAAAAACATCAAAGGAAACCCCATTTACAGCCTTATGGTAACGTTTTGTACTGCCGAATACTCCCCGGACTGGAAAACCGACTTCCAAGTTACTAACGGTCAACAGCGGTAGTTGTGAACGAATATTTGCTAATCTGGCGTTCATCTCTTCCCCAGTAATTTCCGCTGGTTGTGCAGGTTCTTTAGTCTGAATTGTCACTTTTCCAAATTCATCTTCTGTCACATTCATGTAGTCAGAAACAGTCAGTAGTTTGTGGGGACGACGATTCAGACTAGGACGACAAGCTACAAGTCCTTTAGTATAAGGATGTTGGGGGTTATTAAAAATTTGTGTTGCTGCACCATATTCAACAATTTTACCTTTATACATTACCGCTACTTGGTCAGTAATTTCCGAAATTAAACCCAAGTCATGGCTAATAAAAATCATTGCCATATTGCGACTTTGTTGCAGTTCATATAACAATGCTAGAATTGTCGCTTGCACAGTTACATCTAAAGCTGTGGTTGGTTCATCAGCAATTAATACAGATGGATTACAGGAAATAGCCATTGCAATCATGATTCGTTGCAATTGTCCTCCAGATAGCTGATGAGGATATCTTTCCAACATAGCTTCTTTGTGTTCTTTCACCAACTGTGCCAATTTAAAACTACCGGGTGCTGACAAATCATGATCAAGATACTGTTCCTCAATTTGTTCATCACTAGGTAAAAGTTTAACTTCTTGCAACCCGGCGATCGCAATTCTTTTTGCTTCAGTTGCATTCACATTTTGATGGCGTATAATAGCTTCTTGCAGCTGAAACCCGATACTATAAACCGGATTTAAAGAACTCATTGGTTCTTGAAAAATCATCGCAATATCACCACCTCGATAAAGCTGCATTTCGTCAGGTGATAATGCTAATAAATCCAACGGTTGTCCACTTGTCCGAGAAAATAAAATTTCCCCTCCACTCACTTTTCCCGGATATTGCAACAAACCCATAATTGCTAAAGCCGTAACTGACTTTCCACTTCCCGACTCTCCCACTATTCCTAAAGTCTCACCCTGATGTAGCTGAAAGCTAATATCATCAATAGCTTTTACTTTACTGCTATCACTGATAAATTCAACTTGTAGATTGCGAACCCCTAAAACTATTTCTTTCATAACACCAATTACCAATTACCAATTTACAACTTCCGCAAAACATCTGGTAGCAATTGTCCTGGAAGTTTAGACAAAGCTAAATTTTGTCCTTGAATTCCTAACTCATTGTGAAAAGTACGAATTGTGTTAACAATATAACCGATTGTTGTTTGATAGTTTTCTGTTTTTCTATCAAATCCACTGAGCGCGTGTAAATGATTTTCTAAAGCAGCTTCTAAATGTTGAGACAGTGTTTTTTTGTCACCATTAAAAGATAAATTTGTCACTAAATCATGATGAGCTAATGCTAAATTATTGTGTGTCACATATAAATCAAAATTTAAAGGCAGATTACTAAATGAGTGAGCTATATTCACAGTTTCTTCATAGGCATTAATACATAATTTTATGAGCTTTTGTTGATCTTCCTTTGTTGTTTGCGGCTGATTTGCTAAATGCCAGTAAGCGATACCCAGATTATTTTGAGTAGCAGCATAGGCTTGGGGAACATCAGCAGATGTCCGATATTTTAGTGCTTCATTATAAACCTGAATTGCTAACTGGAGATTTTCTACTGGTTGTTCATACTGGGAAAGATTCCAATAAGCAGTACCAATATTATTTTGAATCATGCCATATTTTAGGGGTTCATCTGTCGGTTGATAGTGAATAACTGCTAATTTATAAGCAGCGATCGCCCTTGTCAAATGTTCCACAGGCTGATTATACTGTCCTAGATGCCAGTAAGCTGTACCTAAATTATTCTGACAAGCAGCATATTTTAAAGGTTCTATATCCTCCTGTCGGTAACGCAACGCCTCATCATAAGCCACAACCGCAAAACTCCAGTTTTCCACCGCGTCAGCAAACCTAGCTAAATCACCATAGGCAGTACCAAGGTTATTTTGAATACGAGTATAAGTTTCCGGCTGAGTATCACCTGTAATCAACTTGAGTGCTAACTTATAAAAATCTATCCCTTGCTGAATATAAATCTTTGCTTCTTCAGAATTATCGGGGATACGGTGCAACATCCAGTAAAGAGTCCCCAAATCATTCAAAACATCTGGAAGTTGTGGAGAACTTTCATCATAACTAACAGCCTCCTGATAAGCTAGAATTGCTATCATTAGATTTTCCGCCGTTGCTTTTCCTTCCTCAATCTGCAACCGATAGAAATTACCAAGATTCTGATAAGCTATCCCTAACTCTTCCTCCTTAGCCTTTTGAATATGTAACTGTTCAATTTCTCCAAGTATTTGTTGAATTTGATCACTATTATCAGCAGTTATTGTTTCCTTAATTAATCCTTGCAACTCCTGATTAATATGAGATAAGGCAAGTTCGCGCTGATTATTCGTAATTTGAGGAGATGGAACAGGAGATTTTTCTGGTATTTCTGTGCTTAAATATGTAGTTGTTGTTAAAGGTAAATCAGGTTTATTTGTGGCTTTAATGTCTGGAGAAATTTTTTCCTCATTCACAATTAAATTATCTAAATTTTCTCGTTCTAAACTACGGGAGTCAGCCACAACCTCTGAATAACCCCTATTATCTATAGTTGGTGTCGGTTCTCCCTCAAATACAAATACACCCGTGCGACAATGCCAAAATTTGGGTGCTGATTGCTGAATTGCCGACAACCAAGGACGAGAAACCCAAAATAACAAACTAGATTCTAAAAAGCGACTAGATTTATAACCAGATAAATGTTGTTCACTTAAATGGAGATAATTCAAAAATAAACGTTGGACTGCAACTGGTTCTTTAGTCAGCATTTCCACCCCCACAATCTGAAATCCTGGAATTGGTAAAGGACGACCAGGATTCTCTGTTGAACCTCCAACCAGTGGAGGTGGGTAATTAGCTAACCATTGGTTAATTTGCGCGATGGGATTAGGATCACTGAGATTTAATCGTATTGTCACCAATCGTGGATAGGCTGGTGTGCTAAAGTCTCCCACATTATCTCGTTGATATAAAACCTTGCCCACTGGATAAGCAAGGGTCGAGTGTAAACGTGCTGCTATCCGGTTTCTTAAGTGTAAATCATCACATATAGCAAATAAAATTTGTCTACGTAAACCCAGACTCAGAGCAAGTTTTAGGCGTTGATATACTTGCCGATTCAAACCAGTGTTTTCTGTGTGGACAGTTTCATTCACGCTTGTATTTAGTTGGGTTTTACCCCTTGTTTCTGTATACATCCCGACTGAATAAATTAAATATTAATGTCACATCTCATAATTTGGATTTTCACGGAGATGCTCTCTTTGTCAGGATGAATCAAGTTTTACGGGCTAGAATATCAAAAAAAAAGACTATAATTATACTTGTATTTTGCCATTCTAGCAAAAAATCAGGCTCTTGATCAAAATAAGAACCTGAAATCAGAAAAGGCGATTAAAGGGCAGTTTTTCAATTAGCTAACATTAGAGACAGTGAAAGCGACAAAAATTACCCCTCCAATTAAAAGCACCGCTGCAATTCCTAAGATAATATAAGTACGCTTTTGGGAGTTTGTTGGTGGTTCAGCTTGATAAAGCTTGGGTTCTTTAGCAAAGTTATTGAGAAGACCACCCTCTTCGTTTGTGTAAGGCATGAAGTGATTCCTTATTATCTTTCTTTACTTAATGTTAAATAAATTTTACAGCACTCTCATAAAAATAAAAAAATAATTAGAGACTTCCAAATAAAAAAATGTCCCAAAACTGATGCAGAAATTCTCTCTCTGTGTACTCTGTGCCTCTGTGGTTCGTTTCTTAGGATAATTTATTTCTTGGAAGTCTCTTACATGAATCTACATTCCTGGTATTTTGATTTATCTCTTTTCACTTTTGGTAGACATAAAAAAGACAAAATTAAGAGGATGTTTGAAAAGTGGTATCCCGTAATTTTTATCACATTGTTACCCCCCCTTTCCCCTTATGAAGGGAAACAAGAAAAATCCAGTTCCCTCCCCTTCCATCGGCCACGGTGTACACACAAGTTATCTAATCACCATTATTCCTCAAATTACCCCTCCCTAACCCTCCCCTTTGCAAGGGGAGGGAACTAATTTTTCCTTAATCCCCCCTTGATAAGGGGGGATTAAGGGGGGTAATTTAACTTGTGTGACACCGTAGCCTTTGAGGAGAGGGCTAGGGAAGGGGGGGTTAGGTTTCTGAAGATTATCGGTTCATATAATACTTTTCAAACACCCTTGAGAGGATAACAAAACTAACCTGTAATCGTTCCCGTCAAAGGAGAACTAGCACTAGCGTAATTCTTCATGGGCATTCTGCCGGCTAAGTAAGCCATGCGACCGGCTACTGTTGCCAAATTCATCGCATAAGCCATTGCTGGAGCATTCTCAGCCAGGGCGATCGCACTATTAATTAATAACGCATCCGCCCCCAATTCCATCGCCTCAGCAGCCTCAGAGGGCGCACCGATGCCAGCATCTACCACTACCGGAATATTGGCATTTTCAATAATAATCTGAATATTGGCGGTAGTTTTTAGCCCTTGTCCCGAACCAATGGGGGCAGCTAAAGGCATGACTGTGGCACAACCTACTTCTTCTAACCGCTTGGCTAACATAGGATCAGCATTAATATAAGGCAATACAGCAAAACCTTCTTTTACCAACTGTTCCGCAGCTTGCAAAGTGCCAATGGGATCAGGTAGTAAATACTTGGCATCAGGTATCACTTCTAACTTGACAAAATTATTATCTTCCTGTCCTAATAACTTAGCCATTTCTCGTCCCAACCGTGCCACCCGAATAGCTTCCTCCGCAGTTTGACAGCCGGCAGTATTGGGTAACATCCAGATTTTACTCCAATCCAAGGCTTCGGCTAAACCTTCATGTCCTGGGGCGTTAGTTTGTACCCGTCGCACAGCCACCGTGACAATTTGACAACCGCTTGCAGTGACACTTTGCTGCATTTCTTGGATATTGCGATATTTACCGGTTCCCGTCATTAACCGAGATTTAAAGCTTTTTCCCGCAATAATTAATGGTGAATCGGGAACAATTAAATCTGATATTTCTGGGTTACGGTGTCCTTTAGTAGCAGGAGTTGCGTGAATTAACATCGGTGTAGTAGTAGATGACACAGTAGAAAAGCGAGAATAATGAAAATTAGCTAAAAGAGGATCTGCTTTTTGTTCGCAAATCAAATCAGCAATTAATGTGGCTGTAATTGGTGCAAGTAAAATCCCATTGCGGTGATGACCAGTCGCAAAAGTTAAATTATCACAATCACTATGACCCAAAATAGGTAATTCATCGGGGGTAGCGGGACGAAATCCCCACCACAGTTCTTGAATAGGATAATTTTCTAATTGCGGATATAGGCGAATGGCTGATTGTAGTAAATTTTGAATTCCCCCAGGGGTATTATCGGCAGTAAATCCTACATCTTCACTAGTTGCACCAATAATGATAGAGCGATTCCTTCGAGGAACAATGTAAATATTTTCACCAAATAACACCCTAGTTAAGGGTAATTCAGTCAGAAAATCTGGGACTCGCAAACTCAGCATTTGTCCTTTGCGGGGACGCACTGGTAAAGGTAACAACTGATTTACCCAAGCACCGGCAGTTAAAAGATAATGGTCAGCGCGAAATAAACCAGTATTAGTTTGTACACCAATAACTTTTCCCTGTTGTTGAGAAATCGCCGCCACTGTAATTCCATCTTGGAAGACAACACCCAAAGAGTCAGCCGCAGTCCGCAGAACTTTAATTAACGCCCGGTTATCAACTTGCCCATCTTCAGGATACCACCACCCCCCCACCACATCTGCACCCAAACCTGGTTGATATTGGTTAATAGCATCTTGATCTAACCAGTAAGCGGTTTTGTCTCCTGTGTCTTTAGGTTGTTGATAAACTGGTGCGAGGATACCACAGGACCAATAGCCTGTATTGTTTAAATCTTTTCCCGTAGTTAATTCTGCTAGTTTTTGTGTCCAGTCTAAATATAAATTACGCGATCGCCTACATAAATCCAACATTGCCTCATTAGGAATATTTTCCGCATCAGGAGCTAACATTCCCGCTGCGGCATGGCTGGCTGCCGCAGTAAAATCACGGCAAAGTACAGTTACATTTGCACCCCGTAATCGCAGTTCAACACCGCAAGCCAACCCAATAATACCACCACCAATAATTAAAACATCATTAGTCATTAGTCAGTAGGGGCGCAGGGCCTGCGCCCAATCATTAGTCATCAGTAAATAACTAATAACTCATAAATGGCTCACAAGGGGCGCGAAAATTGGTCATTGGTCACGGGAATTTTAGATTTTAGATTTTAGATGAAAAAAATTTGGTATAACTCCCCGTCCTTGAGGACGGAAAAATACTCGCTGCGTTGCGTACGCTTCGCTAACGTCAATCCCAAATCGTTCGACTGAGCGAAGTCGAAGTCCAAAATCGTCAATCCCAAATCGAGTGACCTTTGACTTAATTTTTCCCTAATTACCACAAAGCGCGAATTGGTTCTTTCTTCTGACCTTCATTACCACTAGCACTTGAGTTACTCTGTGTAGTGTCAGTTTCATTGGTAGAACTGGAACTGTCATTACTACCACTTGTTTCTTGAGTAGTATTAGAAGAATTGTTAGTAGTCTCCGTAGAAAAATTACCTTGAGCTACACTAGTACGGCGGCTTTCACTGGCAGAATTACTTCCGCTGGAAGTTTCTGACTCATTACCACTAATATTTTCTGAATCCTTCCCATTGGCAGCACTATTAACATTAATATTAGCCGGGAGAACACTAGATGCTTTCCGTCCTTGAGGAACATTAGCAGTTTGTTGTCCGCCCATAGGAAAATTAATCCCCAGTAACGTACCTAGCAAAATTGCTACGCCGCCAGCCATTAAAATCAAGGGTGTCCATCTACCCATCTTGTTTCTCTCCTTGTAAACCTTCTGGTGTCCAAACTAATTGAGAACCTTGATCCCAAAACCCATGAAAAGAATTTTAGATTTTAGATTTTAGATTTTAGATTTTAGATTACAAAAATTTGGTACAATCCCCGTCCTTGAGGGTGGAGTCAATCCCAAATCGTTCGACTGAGCGAAGTCGAAGTCCAAAATCGTCAATCCCAAATCAAGTGACAAGCTAAACCCAAGCAACTTGCAGGAAAGTTGGCAAGAAGGGAACGTCGTGTTCACTTACGCCAATTTGCTGCGGCTACTCACCTTCTACCTTAACCGCATAAGTACCATAAGTGCCAATGCCTCTACTCAGATTTAACAGGATTTTGGGTAGTATTCCCCTGGGTTGTCTTTTGCATTAAAACAGCCTAGTACCGCAAAGCGGAAGTCAAAAGTCAAAAGTCAAAAGTCAAAGGTAATATTGAGCAAGCTTTTTGGCGATTGAGAATGCTTGGTTTATTTACGCAGTGCTGTACTAGAATTGAGTTATTAACAATAGTCATTAAATCCTCACCCTATAGAAGTTTTCGCAGCTTCTACGATACATATAGTGGTCAGGTAGACTGTGTTAGCTTATGGATTGGTACTGCCAACACTTTCAGAGGGAAACAGGAAAAAAATGTTAGCCATTGTTAGCATTTTTTTATCGGCATATTGAAATTACCGAAATAGCGTTTTGTAGTATGTTGGCATATCGCCGCAAAGTTGTCTCTTAGGTGTAAGTGTTGAAGCAAAGGTTCACCAAATTTTTATGACCAAAACTCCCTCAAATCAACTTTGGCTCTACGACACTACTCTCCGCGACGGGACTCAACGGGAAGGATTGTCAGTGTCCATAGAAGATAAGTTACGCATTGCTCACAAACTTGATGAATTAGGTATTCCTTTCATTGAAGGTGGTTGGCCGGGAGCAAATCCCAAAGATGTCCAATTTTTCTGGCAACTTCGAGAAAATCCCCTCAAACAAGCAGAAGTTGTCCCCTTTTGTTCCACCCGTCGTCCTCATACCAAAGCCGGAGATGAACCCATGCTGCAAGGGATTTTGGCAGCAGGAACGCGCTGGGTGACAATTTTCGGTAAATCCTGGGATTTGCACGTTACAACCGGACTCAAGACCAGCCTAGAGGAAAATCTAGCCATGATTGGTGATACCATCGAGTATCTCCGTTCTCAAGGACGACGGGTAATTTACGATGCTGAACACTGGTTTGATGGTTATAAGCAAAATCCTGATTATGCTCTACAGACGCTCAAAGCAGCAGTCACAGCAGGTGCAGAATGGTTAGTTTTATGTGATACCAATGGGGGGACTTTACCTCATGAAGTTTCGCAAATTGTGGAAGATGTTGTCAAGGGGACTGGGGACTGGGGACTGGGGACTGGGAATGAGGAAAAAACTCTTACCCAATCACCAATCACCAATCACCAATTACCACTTCCCAAAATCGGCATACATACCCATAATGATTCAGAAATGGCGGTTGCTAATGCCTTAGCAGCAGTTATGGCTGGAGCTAAGATGGTACAAGGAACAATTAACGGTTATGGGGAACGTTGCGGGAATGCAAATCTGTGTTCTGTGATTCCCAATTTACAACTAAAATTGGGTTATAGTTGTATCGGTGAACACCAGCTAAATCAACTTACAGAAGCTAGTCGGTTTGTGAGCGAGGTTGTTAATCTCGCACCTGACGAACACGCACCTTTTGTTGGACTTTCAGCTTTTGCTCATAAGGGTGGGATTCATGTCTCTGCGGTGGAACGTAATCCTTTAACCTATGAACATATTCAACCAGAATTGGTAGGAAATCAACGCCGTATTGTCATTTCTGAACAGTCTGGTTTAAGTAATGTCTTAGCTAAAGCTAAAACTTGTGGGATTGAATTAGATAAAGATCATCCTCAAGCTAGACAAATTCTCCAACGCATGAAGGAATTGGAGAGTGAAGGCTATCAATTTGAAGCCGCAGAGGCTAGTTTTATTCTTTTGATGTATGAGGCTTTATCATGTCGTCAACAGTTTTTTGAAGTTCAAGGTTTTCAGGTTCATTGTGATTTAGTAGAGGTGAAAGAAACTACTAATTCTTTAGCGACTGTTAAAGTAGCTGTTAATGGTAAAAATATTCTAGAAGCCGCAGAAGGTAATGGACCAGTGGCGGCTTTAGATGCGGCTTTGCGTAAGGCTTTAGTGAATTTTTATCCTCAAATTGCCGATTTTGAGTTGACTGATTATAAGGTGAGAATTCTTAACGGAAATACGGGAACATCTGCCAAAACTCGTGCTTTAGTAGAATCGGGTAATGGTCAACAACGGTGGACTACTGTAGGAGTTTCTAGTAATATTTTGGAGGCTTCTTATCAAGCTGTGGTTGAGGGTTTAGAATATGGATTATTGCTGCATTTCCAAGCTGAAAAGACGTTGAAAGTTTAGGAGTTGATAAATTTTGGTAGGGATGTCTAATGTCTCTACCTAATTACAGCGATTTCCAATCTTATGAGGTACATCTTAGAGGTTGTTTGAAAACTTTTTCGTGTGGGATCTGACACCCGCAGATCCCCCTAAATCCCCCTTGAAAAGGGGGACTTTGAGGAATTTAGCCCCCCTTTGTAAGGGGGGTTGGGGGGATCTCGATTAATTCTGATACTTTTCAAACATCCTCTTAGCCCCCTCATCGCTTGCGGGGAGGGGGTTGGGGGTGGGGTTCTTGTTCCGGGTTTGATGACAATTTGCTGTAAGAGGTTGTTTGAAAAGTATTAGATGAAACCGATAATCTCCAGAAACCTAACAGTAGGTATCAATTCTGTCTTTCCTCTTCCCTGACCACACAAGTAAATTCACAGAATCAAACCGGATTCCTATATTTTTATAATATTGAGGAAATTAAATAATGTTCAAAGTATTTGGAGACCGGGGTGGCACGTTTACAGATATAGTTGCTGTCACTAATAATCAAACAATAATCAACAGACTTTCAAAACATCAAGAACGGTTTTTAATCGTTCCTCTCCCTAATCAAGAATGGATAATAGTCTATAAATTACTCTCAGAAAATCCCGAACAATATCAAGATGCAGTAATTCAAGGTATTCGGGATATTTTGGGTATTTCCAACCAAAAACCTATTCCTAGGGAAGCCATAGAAATAGTCAAAATGGGGACAACAGTAGCCACAAATGCCCTGTTAGAAAGAAAAGGAAATCGGGTAGTTCTAGCTATTACTAAAGGCTTTAAAGATGCGTTGAGAATTGGTTATCAAAATCGTCCAAATATCTTTGCTAGACAGATAATTTTACCCACCATGCTGTATGAGCAGGTAATTGAAATAGAAGAACGTTATGATGCTCATGGCAATGAATTAATAGCCGTAAATATTGAACAAACTAAAAATGGCTTACAAGCAGCTTATGACACAGGAATTCGCAGTTGTGCCATTGTTTTCATGCACAGCGATCGCTATCCATACCACGAACAACAAGTAGCACAAATAGCTCAAGAAATCGGCTTTACACAAATCTCCATATCCCATCAAGTTAGTCCATTAATGAAATTAGTTAGTCGAGGAGATACAACTGTTGTAGATGCTTATTTAACTCCGATTTTGCGGCACTACATTAACCAAGTAGCTAGTCAACTACCTGGAGTTAAATTAATGTTTATGAAATCTGATGGCGGCTTAACCGACGCACAACAATTTCAAGGAAAAGATAGTATTTTAAGTGGACCGGCTGGTGGTATTGTCGGTGCAGTTCAAACCAGCAAAAGAGCAGGTTTTGAATTAGTAATTACCTTTGATATGGGCGGAACAAGTACAGACGTTGCCCACTTTAAAGGAGAATATGAACGCCAATTAGACTCAGAAATTGCAGGTGCGCGGATGCGAGTTCCCGTATTAGCAATTAACACTATTGCGGCTGGAGGCAGTTCAATTTTATATTTTGATGGTTCTAGTTATCGTGTTGGACCCCAATCTGCGGGTGCAAATCCAGGACCAGCTTGTTACCGACGTGGAGGACAATTAACCGTCACAGATGCTAACGTCATGTTAGGAAAAATTCACCCTCAATATTTCCCCTCTGTGTTTGGTATTGCAGGCAATTTACCCTTAGATAAAGATATCGTCAAAAAACAATTTATCCAACTCTCCCAGGCGATTTTAGCCGCCACAGGCAACACTTCTACACCCGAACAAGTAGCAGCGGGATTTATAGCGATCGCTGTGGAAAATATGGCAAATGCCATTAAAAAAATCAGTTTACAAAAAGGTTATGATGTCAGCGAATATGTCCTTTGTTGTTTTGGTGGTGCAGGTGGACAAGTTGCTTGTTTAATTGCCGATACTTTAGGCATGAAAAAGATATTTCTTCACCCCTACGCAGGAGTTCTTTCTGCTTATGGCATGGGATTAGCTGACATTCGCTCAATTAAAGAAACAGGCGTAGAAAAACCTTTGAATCAAACATTAATTCCGCAATTACAGCAATTGATGTTATCCTTAGAGACCCAAGCAAAAACTACTATTAACTCCGATGAAACAAGTAGAGAAACAATAGTCCAAAAAATTAACTTAAAGTATGATGGGACTAACTCTACATTAAACATTAATTTCGCCGATAATGTGGCATTAATGCGAAAAGAATTTGAAACTGAGCATAAAAATAGATATGGTTTTATTCAAACTGAGAAAACCTTAATTGTCGAATCAGTCTCAGTAGAAGTAATTCAAAAAATGGACACTCCTGAAGAACCATTAATTACTCGTAATCGTCCTTTTGATCAAAATCCCACACCTGTGGAAATAGTAAAAATGTTTACGGCTGATAAATGGCATGATACTCCTGTTTATTACCGGGATAATTTACAACCAGAAGATAGTATAGTCGGACCTGCTATCATTGTCGAAAAAATCAGCACAATTGTCGTTGAACCTCACTGGGAAGCAACATTAACGAAACAAAATCACTTAATTTTACAACGCCATTTTTCGTAGGTTGGGTTGAGCCTTTGCGAAACCCAACATTTCCAAAGAAAATAAGATTTTCAGAATATTTGAACGCAGATAAACGCAGATAAACACAGATAAGACCTTGAATGGATTAATTATCAATTGGTAATTAATGTTAGAATAAACAAATAACTACTTGGTATCATATCATGATGATTACTCAAGAAATAGCATCTGAAAAAATCATCTCTCCAGATGTTATTTTTCCTCCCAGTGACCTATATAGTGATGAACCTCCCGTGGAAACAGAACTACACCTACGACAAATAATCCTACTTTTCAAATGTTTGGAATGGTTATGGAAAGACAGAACTGATTTCTATGCTGCGGGAAATCTGAGTATTTATTATAGTCCACATCAGAAGAAAACAGAAAATTTTCGTGGGCCTGATTTTTTTGTAGTCTTAGGAACTGACAGAAAAACTCGTAAAAGTTGGGTAGTGTGGGAAGAAAACGGTAAATATCCTCATGTAATTGTCGAAATTCTCTCACCAACAACAGCCAAAATAGATAGAGAATCAAAAAAAGAACTTTATCAAGAAACTTTCCGCACACCTGACTATTTTTGGTTTGATCCTTATACATTAGAATTTGCAGGATTTCATATCACAGACGGAAAATATCAACCTATAAAAGCCACCGAAAAAGGGCATTTATGGAGTCAACAATTAGGTTTATATTTAGGAATTCATGAAGGTTTATTGCGTTATTTCACATCAGAAGGCAATTTAGTCCCCACACCTGAAGAAACCGCAGAACAGGAAGCAAGAAAAGCAGAACGTTTGGCCACAAAACTGCGGGAATTAAATATAGATCCAGATACAATTTAATAAAAAATGTAGGTTGGGTTGACGCAAGGAAACCCAACATATTGTTTATCTTGAAATTAATTAAGTGAAAAAATGTATACCATATCTCAACCAGATCCCATTCGTTTAGAAATATTCAAAAACCTCTATCAATTCATCGCCGAACAAATGGGAATTGTGCTGCAAAATACCGCAACATCAGTTAATATTAAAGAACGGCTAGATTTTTCCTGTGCTATTTTTGATGCTTCCGGTTTATTAGTTGCAAATGCACCTCATATTCCTGTACATTTAGGCTCAATGAGTGAAAGTGTCCGCAGTTTAATTAATGATCAAGGTGACAATATTAAACCGGGAAATGTTTATTTATCAAATAACCCCTATAACGGAGGAACACATTTACCTGATGTCACAGCCATTACCCCAATTTTTGATGGAGAAAAAACACAAATTATCTTTTATGTTGCTTCTCGTGGACATCAAGCAGATATAGGTGGTATTACTCCTGGTTCTATGCCTCCTCACAGTACCACAGTCGCAGAAGAAGGAATTATATTTGATAATTTTCTCTTAGTTGAACAGGGAGACTTTCAAGAAACAGCCGTGAGAAATTATCTCTTAAATCATCTCTATCCTAGTCGAAATCCTGACCAAAACATTGCCGATTTTAAAGCTCAAATAGCTGCTAATGAAAGGGGAGTCCAAGAACTTGGTAAAATGGTCAATCAATATGGACTAACAACAGTACAAACTTATATGCAGTTTGTCCAAAATAATGCTGAAGAATCCGTCAGACGAGCAATTGATGTTTTGAAAGATGGTGCATTTATTTATGAAATGGATAGCGGTGCAAAAATTCAAGTTGCAGTGACAATTAACCGAGAAAATCGGAGTGCTAAAATTGATTTTACGGGAACATCTGCACAACTAAATAGTAATTTTAATGCCCCCAAAGCCGTAACACAAGCAGCAGTTTTGTATGTGTTCCGTACTTTAGTTGATGATAATATTCCTCTTAATGCTGGATGTCTTAAACCTTTAGAAATTATAATTCCTGAAGGTTGTATGTTAAACCCAATCTATCCCGCAGCAGTGGTAGCAGGAAATGTAGAAACTTCACAAACAATTGTTGATGCTTTATATGGTGCATTAGGTGTCATGGCTGCTTCCCAGGGAACGATGAATAATTTTACTTTTGGGAATGAAAAATATCAATATTATGAAACCATTTGTGGTGGTTCAGGTGCGGGGATGAATTTTCATGGTACTGATGCAATTCATACACACATGACTAACTCCCGTTTAACTGATCCAGAAGTTTTAGAAACTCGTTATCCTATCCAAGTAGAAAGCTTTAGTTTGCGTTCTGATAGTGGTGGTAAAGGTAAATACACAGGTGGAAATGGCGTAATTCGTCGTCTTAAATTTCTCGAACCAATGACAGCTAATATTCTTTCTAGTCATCGCTTAATTCCTCCCTTTGGTTTGTATGGTGGAGAAAGTGGAAAAGTGGGAAGAAACTGGATAAAACGTGAAAATGGAACTGAAGAAAATTTAGGGAATACAGCTACAGTAGAGATGCAGTCGGGGGATGTTTTTATCATAGAAACTCCTGGAGGTGGAGGATTTGGTAAGGTTTTGTGAATGTAACAAGACTTACGCAACTGGAACATTGGTAGGGTGCGTCAGACTGCATAAATCCTGTAAATAAACAGATTATTGATATCTGACGCACCCCATAATAGATTTTTAGTTTTTGTAGCTTGGGTTAAGCGACAGCGCAACCCAAAAAATGCTTATAAATGTTGGGTTTCGTTTCTCAACCCGACCTACATAATTCTATTTTTTGAGCTTAACCGACAAGTATTGAATTGGGGTTTTTATGTATATCATTTCCCAGTCTAATGAGGTACAAAATCATCTGTGTTTATCTGCGTTTATCTGCGTTTAATTCTGACTTCTTGTACCTCACTTACATGGAAATTGCTAGATCACCATTAATTATCATCTATTTTTTCATCCTGTTAATCTTGTAATCCTGAGTATCCTGATATGGCTTACGCCACGCTACGCTATCAGATATTTTTCTATAAAATTGTATTTTTAGTTAAAATAACTATAAAACACATTTTCATTGTTTAATCTCAACTCATGCAATTAATTCTCTACAGCAAACCCGGTTGTCATCTTTGTGAAGGATTACAGGAAAAACTGGAACAAATCAAAAATCTTAGTTTTGAGTTGGAAGTACGGGATATTACCACCCGTGATGATTGGTTTACCGCATATCAATATGAAATTCCGGTACTACATTTACTCATTGGTGACGGTAAAGAAAAACTGATACCCCGTCCTTCTCCTCGTCTGAGTGTGGAACGTCTGGAAAAAATGTTAAGTGATTATGTGAAAACTTGAAACTCTAATATTCAGATCCCCGACTGTTTAAAAAATTCGGGTATCTAAAAGCACGTAAGTATTCCCTATATATTTTTTATCCCATCTATGGTAAATTTAAACAGGATAAAGCCAATATTCCTGTTTTTTAGCCTATTCTAAGATCCTCATGGCAGATAACACCAATAATCATCAATCTATTCTTAATGCTAGTGTAGGTGATCAAGCGTCGGAAAATGACTATCTTGGTTTTGAACCTTACGTTGTAGCTATTGCTGAGTTCTTAACTAATCCTGAAACTAAACCTCCTCTGACTCTTTCTATAGAAGGTGAATGGGGTAGCGGTAAGTCTTCTTTTATGAAGCAATTAGAAAAAGCTATTCAAGAAACTGAGAAAAAAAAGTTTGATGATGAGATAAATCAGGAAAAAAAGGAATTAAAAGAATACTTAGAAAAATTTAACCAGAAAAAAGTCCAAAACAAGATATTAAGTTTATCTTCTCTACTAAATAATTTATTAAAATGGCTGAAATTAAAACTAAAAATTATTACATTTCGTCCTCCAACCACAGTTTGGTTTAATGCTTGGAGACATGACAAAGCCGAAGCACTTTGGGCAGCTTTTTCATTAGAATTTCTGCGGCAAATTTCTCAGATTCGCCATAAGCGTGATGTATTGCCTATCTTAAAAGGTAATATTAGACTATCTTTTCTGCGTTTTAACTGGATTCAAGGAATTTATTATTTATTCTTAGTTGTTGTTGGTTTATTAGTCCTGATAGCATCAGTTGTATATGCTATTAGGGTAGAAAATAATGTATTAAAGGTAGTTAAGAATTTAAAGGAAATTAAAGAATTCATAACATTTATTTTTCAACCAGAATTAGAACTTCCTAGATTAATTACTAGAGTTATCATATATGTTTCTCCTTTTATAGGCTTTGTATCTCTAGTATTAAAAATTTTTAATATTGGCAACCCCAAAAATGATTTAAACAACTATCTTAAATCACCCAAATACGAAAACCAGATTGAGTTTATTGAAGAATTTCACGCAGACTTCAAAAAGATTGTAGAGGCGTTTTCAGGACAAAATAAAGTATATGTTTTTATAGATGATCTTGACCGTTGTGAAATTACCAAATCTGCTGAACTAATGCAAGCTATCAATATGATGATAGCAAATGATCCACAATTAATTTTCATTTTGGGTATGGATGTGGATAAAGTAGCTGCGGGTATTGCAGTGAAGTATAAAGAAATAATTCCCTATCTAGGATTTGATGCTAACTCTAGAAATAATCGTAGTTTATCCATAAGAGCCATAGAATACGGCTATAATTTTTTTGAGAAATTTGTTCAGATTCGTTTCCAAATCCCCCAACCAACTACATCAGATTTTGCACGATTTTTGAACAAAATTTCTCCTCGTAAAACCCCACCACAACCAAAAATTGTAAATAACACAGAACAAATAGAAGCACCTGGAGAAGAAATAGCTGCTACAGGAACTCTACCTTCAACTTCAGAAGAACAGCGTGATCGTATTGAAAATATCAGAATAACAACTGGTGAAGATTCAGAAGTAGTTCGCAATATTGCCTTAATGGTTGCTCCTGCTTTAGATTATAATCCCCGACGGTGGAAGCAGTTTATTAATGTATTTAGGCTAAAAGCCTACATTGGAGCTTCTACAAATTTAATTACTGCTCATGTTTCGGAAAACAATTCCAGGAGATATTTAACTTTAGAACAGTTGGGGAAATTTACAGCTATCAGTATCAGATGGCCACGACTGATTATGGATTTGAATACAGACCGTCAGCTACTTAAACATTTGCAAAAAGGCGCACTTGAACACTCTGCTGATTTTAGTGAATACAACGAAACTACAAAATATTGGGGAAGCAAGCCAAAACTGGTTGAATTGCTTCGCTATGCAGCAGTTGGTTCTATAGAAAAATATAGCTTTGCTAATGTAGATGTAGAGACACTGCTACAGGTTTCACCAACAGATGACCTCAGTTCAGAAAGAGACATAGACTACACGAAACTGCGTGACCTACTCAAAGCAGGTAACTGGAAGGAAGCAGATAAAGAAACTTATGAAGTAATGATTAAAGCTGTAGGTAAAAAGTCTGGTGAATGGTTTACAGATAATGAATTATTAAATTTCCCATGCCAAGACCTCCGCACAATTGATAAATTGTGGGTAAAATACAGTGAAAGGCGATTTGGCTTCAGTGTCCAAAAGGAGATATACTTGAGCGTGGGTGGTAAGGCTGATGGCGAGTATCATAGAGATGCCTGGGAAAAATTTGGTAATAAAGTAGGATGGAGAGAGAATGAAGGATGGATTTATTACTCCCAAGTCAAATTTTCTACCTCTGCTGTTGATGGACACTTACCTTTTTATCTAGTACAATTTTCTTTGGATGATTGGACACTACCTAGTGGACTTGGACGGTTTTGTGTTCTTATCTTCTCTCGCATCGAGACTTGTAAACTGTAACATCTAAGGCTTTCAGAATATTGTAAATATTTATTACAGCCCCCTTTCCCACGCTAGAATCAACATTTGCGATTTTCGTTACCTGGCACGGCAGAGGTGAATGATTTTATTTATCGTAAACAGACAAGTATGGTAGGGGTAAAGCAAAAGCTCATTGTTGTCACCCACATTCCGCAGGTGTTTTTTGATTTTTCGGAATTATCCATAACCCAATGATAATAAGGCTTTTAGACAATTATACGCAATTCTATATTAGGGCGATCGCAGATCTATCTAAAGCTAGAATCAAGCTTATTGAGAATAATGTCAATAAATCAGTTGGTTTGAGATTAAATTTATTGAATACCTCCATAAATAGCAAAAAGCATGAAGTGGTTATTATGACTGGGTTTTAGCTTTTTTATGAAATTCTTTTTTTGACAAAATAACCTGCTGGGAGAAATATTTTGAGTATATTTACTCATGCTGAATGTGGGTTGTCAACTTAACGTAAAACTCATAGCCCGCCTGGGAATGAATTCCCAATCTAATAGCAAAAGTCATCTGAAGATGACTAAAAATCCCCAGTTTACTTTAGTAAACTTTACTTATTAGCCCGGAAATTCATTTCTGGGTGGGTGTGGAAGCCAACAAATAAGGCATCTGTAGCCTAAGTTGACACCTATGATCACTGCTAAACCCCTACGAAGGATGTAGTTTTTTGCTGTCATTATCCTGATGAATAAAATCGTCCTCAATCGGTTATAAAATCTCAAATATTTGGTGGATGTTCACCCATTTTTACCCACATTTTCCGTACACGAGTTAATTGTGGACGGTTCATTTTTAAAACAGAAATAGTGCCTCTCCCCACAGGTGTAAGTCCTACAATTTCTGTAGCAATTGATTATCAGCATTTTTTATTAATAAATTATCTAATTGAGTGTGAGTTTTGGGAGATAATACACTTTCTACCAAAGCTTGTAATTCATCTAAACTTAACCCAATTAATAATTCAGTATCTGCTGATAAGTTGGTTAGTTGTTGGTAAGTTTCCAGATTTAACAATACACCAACTGTTTCTCCCTGGGTATTAGTTATATACTGCACTGATTCAGACATGGTTTGGATTTCGTATGACTAGTTGTATTGTAACTTTTTATAAAAATAAAGGTTTATAAGATATAACAAATATTTATAATCAATAATATGAAGGAAACCTATCTAAAAAATATGAGTAACCAAATCACAATTACTCTACCAGATGACGTTTATCAAAAAGCTGAACACTTTGCACGTCTAGCAAACAGGGATTTAGCCAGCATCTTAGTTGATACTATCCAGTTTTCTATCCCACCTATTAGCCTAGAAGCAACAACCCTTGAACCTGTATCAGCACTTTCTGACCAGCAAGTTTTAGCTTTGACAGAATTACAAATGGAATCTGAAGAAGATATTCGTTTAAGTGAGTTACTGGATAAACAACAAGCTGGTATTGTTACAGAATCAGAACATTCTAAATTACAAACACTAATGCAAATTTATCAAGAGGGACTATTGCGAAAAGCTACTGCATTAAGTGAAGCTGTCAAACGTGGATTAATAAAAGAGTTAGGTGCGTGAGTTCTAGTCAAATTTCTGAAGAAGTTCGGGTTAAGGTGCGAAACCAGGCTAATCATCAATGTGGTTACTGTCTTAGTCTGCAAAAGTATGTATTGGGTATTTTAGAGATTGATCATATTATTCCCAAAGCCAAAGGTGGGACTGATAACGAAGAAAATTTATGGCTTGCTTGTAGACTATGCAACGGATACAAAGGTACTCAAACTCATGGTCTAGATCAAGTTACTGACAGCAAGGTAAAACTATTTAATCCTCGTCAGCAAACATGGTCATCTCACTTTGCTTGGACTAACAATGGTACACATATCATAGGATTAACTGCCTGTGGTCGTGTTACAGTTTTAGCTTTACAACTTAATAATATCTACGCAGTGACTGTGAGACAAGCCTGGGTTTCTGCTGGTTGGCATCCACCTGAAGACGTTTCTTGAATTTTGTTGTATCTCTCCCCATAAACAAAAAATAATGTTTAAATAGGCGCAAGACAAGCTTGTGGCGAGGTTCACTAGATGAAATTGCGGGAATTATTAGCGGCTGTAGATGGAATTGAGTCTGTAAATGTACCAGATATTGATATTCAAGGACTGAAAACTAATTCCCATGCCTGTGGTGTGGGCGATTTGTTTATTGGGATGCCAGGAAGTAGGGTAGATGGTGGGGAGTTTTGGCCGGGGGCTTTGGCTGCTGGTGCTGTAGCGGCGATTGTTTCTGCGGAAGCTATGAGGAAAAATCCGCCGACAGTAAACTCTGTGGTGATTAGTGCGGAGAATATGACTCAGGCTTGCGCTCAAATAGCTGCGGCTTTTTATGGTTATCCTGGACAAAAGCTGAAAATGGTGGGTGTGACGGGGACAAATGGGAAAACTACTACTACTCATTTGATTGAATATTTCTTAACTCAGGCTAATTTACCGACGGCGTTAATAGGTACGCTGTATACGCGCTGGCCTGGTTTTGAAGAGACCGCTGTGAATACTACTCCTTTTGCGGTAGATTTACAGCAACAATTGGCTAAGGCGATGAATGCCGGTTGTGATACTGGGGTAATGGAAGTTAGTTCTCATGCTTTGCACCAGGGTAGGGTTTTGAGTTGTGCTTTTGAGGTGGGGGTGTTTACTAATCTCACTCAGGATCATTTGGACTATCACTTGGATATGGAGGATTATTTTGCGGCGAAGGCGTTGTTATTTAGTCCTAATTATCTGCAAGGACGAGCAATTATCAATGCTGATGATGTCTACGGTCAACGGATAATTGCATCTTTGCATCGGGAACGGGTTTGGAGTTATAGCGTTAATGATAGTACGGCTGATTTTTGGATGAGTGATTTAAGTTATCAACCCTATGGGGTGAGTGGGATTTTACATACTCCTCAAGGTAATGTGGCTTTTAGTTCGCCTTTGGTTGGTCAATATAATTTAGAAAATCTTTTGGCTGCTGTGGGGGCGGTTGTCCATTTGGGGTTAGATTTGCAATTGGTAGCAGGTGCTATTCCTGGGTTTCCCGGTGTTCCTGGACGGATGGAACGGGTGCAAATTAGTTCACAACAGGATATTAGTGTGATTGTGGATTATGCCCATACTCCTGATAGTTTGGAGAATTTGCTCAAGGCGGCTCGGCCGTTTATTCCTGGTAAAATGATATGTGTATTTGGCTGTGGGGGAGACCGCGATCGCACTAAACGCCCGAAAATGGGGAAAATAGCGGCGGAACTCGCAGATATGGCTGTGGTGACATCAGATAATCCTCGCACGGAAAACCCGGAAAAGATATTAGAGGATGTGGTGGCAGGTATTCCTGATATGGTACAGGCAATGGTGATTAGCGATCGCTCTACCGCCATTCGGACAGCTATTTTACAGGCTCAACCTGGAGACGGTGTATTATTGGCTGGTAAAGGTCACGAAGATTATCAAATTCTCGGTACTGAAAAAATCCACTTTGACGACAGAGAACAAGCACGAGAAGCTTTACAGGAAAGAATAAAAAGCCAAAATTAGGTTCCTTAATTTTTCGTTAGTCCGCGTAGGCGGACTATCACTACGGGACGCTACGCGAACGTTTGTGTAGCCGCGTATCCCTAACGGGAGGCGAAGCCCTTAACGGGTGACAAGGTGACTAAACAGCTTGTTTCATAAGGGATAGAGCCTGAAAGCCACGTTGAAAAAAGAGGTGCTTATTGCCATCATTCAGGTGACAGGTTTAACTGGTACTTTAGGACTCAATAACTTTACAACCACCTTGGTGTAGCTTCTGGTATCCTTTAGGCAAACCACGTTGTAGAGACGGTTCATGAAAAATCTCTACATCAGCATTAAACCATCCTGTAATTGATGAGATATGTAAGGGTAAAGCATGAGCTAAACCCCTACGATATATCGAAGTTCAGGGAGTAGGGGCGCAGGGCCTGCGCCCATTCAGGAGTATGGCTAACGCCACGCTGCGCTAGCAGCCAACCCTAAATATCACTAAAATTAATAACATTGCCAGGTTGAATATCACTTTTTTGTCAATTTGTCAATAGGAAATTTTTGCGATCGCTCGAATTAGATCATTTCTGAGCGAATTCATGGCTAAAATTGTTGAGGGAATAGCTATTAATTTTGTAAAGTTTTGTATTAGCCTGGGAAATTAATTTCTGAAACTACTGTCAATAAAGGGTTTGAGACTAACATCTTCTGAAAGATCCAAAATTAACAATAGTAACCCAATTAATATATGGCAGCAGCATATTCACATTCAGATACCTCTAACTTCCAAAGGTAAAAAAATAGTCAACACTTCCCCATTTTGGGGACGTTGACGCACAATTAATTTCCCCCCAATTGCTTGAAATAAATGCTTAGTTGCCGCCATATTTAAACTAATTGCCCCTGTTTCCGGCTGAAACATCAATAATTGACCCAACGACTTCCGAATTGGTGGCGTTATCCGGTAGCCTTGATCTTGACAATCAAACTGAGGAGACAATTGCAACTTTAACTGATCACCAGCAGGAATTACTTGCACCTGAATACAACTACCAGGAGGTAAACTGCGCGTAAAATTCTCGATTAAACCAGTAAGTACCCTATCCAGCATCGCCGGATTACTAACCACCGTCGGTAACTGCTTCGGTAAAACCACATTTAAAGTTAAATTACGCCGAGTTGCCGCCAATTGCCAACGGGGAATACTCTGTTGTAAAACCTCATCCAAACACATCGGCGATAATTGGGAATTAGCAAATTTTGAAGGTTGTGATAAATTCTCTAACTCTGCCGCCTTAAATAATAACTCCATCCGGTCAATTTGCTCAGTACATTCATGATCAATAACCTCCAAACGACCGATAACATTAACAGGCAAATCCTTCCTTTTTAATAGTAATCGCGTCATCATCCTAATAGTCGTTAACGGAGTGCGAACCTCATGGGCAAAAGCTTGGAGCAACTCCACATCCGAACGAGATGGAGATTTTGGCGGTGGAGTAGGTGAATGAAAGGATAATGAAGTATGCGTAACTTCTGTGGGAATAGTTAACTCTTGCAGTAATAACTGACTAAATTGAATTACAACTTGATAATCTGGAGCAATAAAAGGATAATTTTGTACCTTAATATCTAAATCAGTAAACAATTCAGGATTAGTCAAAACCACCCTAGCACCTATAGATTCCCAAGCTTTTTGGACAACCGCTGATTCAAAAGAAAACAAAAATTCCTTCTTACCATTTTCATCTTCCGCCAAAACCAAAACTAATCTAAATTTATCTGTAAATATCAAACAAAACTGTTCCGCACCTAGAGGATCAGCCGGCAATAAAGGTAAAATAGATTCTTGAAAAGTAGCAGTATGGAAAGTATTTGTTTCTATATTATTTATATGCTGCGCCACTTCTGACGGCATCATAAATGGCATCAACGCCAAAGGATTAAAAGGTCTAGCTGTAAAAGTTATTGTTTGTAATCGTTGTGCTAGTTCGGGGTGACTAAATAAAGGTGCAGGTGCGGCTAATACCAAACCTTGAGGATCATGAGATGAACTTGTGGCTAAAGTTTTCAATAGCAAGTTCTCCGTAGCTGCCAGACTCACACGCCATTGCTGCTCCGCCTTAGCCGTAGAACACTCAGCGACAGGAGATTGATTTTTAGATAAAACTTCCTTGAGACTCGGCAAAATCCATTCGTACACAGTTTTTAACCTCTTGATTGCTTCAGCAGCTAATGGTGGTTATATTAGACATTTGCACTCTATATCCACGAGATTATCGTCATTGGGGTAAAGATAGAAAGTGGTATAACCGAACCTTCAAGGTGCAATATCCTCTCTTTGTCACCGAATCAGTCACCCATTACCAATCACCAGTAAACCAATCCCAAAAAAGATGCGGCTAAGTCTTGAGGATAGAGAATATATAGATAGTGGCTACCTGTGAGCATCAAACCGTTAATATTCGATAGCCATGAGTACAATTAAATTGGCTCTTTTCAATAAAAGCGTTTTAATTTAGTTATTGAAAAGTTGTCATTCTATCAGTTATCTGGATGTTTGGTTCATGACTTTTGGTTGTAGAAATTTAATTCTTTTTTAAGATTTGCTCCTGGGTATCACTCACAGTAAACTCCATCACTTCAAGTATTCAACTTTGGAAATCAACATGAAAAAGCTCATTCCTTTTCTAGTTAGTGGCGTTTTAGTAGCTGGCATGGTTGGTTGTCAAGAAGCACCAAAAACAGGTTCAGAAACTACTGGTACTAGCAGCACAACCCCCGTTCTTCCAGCCAAACCTGCTTCTGATACCACAAGAATTATAGATAATTCCACCGCAACTCCTACTACAACTTCTAAATCCACAACCGACTTAAAAACTGAAATTAGCAAAAAACTGAAAACAGTTCTACCCGGAAACAAGTTAGAAATAACTAACAAAGACGGTGAAATTATCCTCAAAGGAACAGCAACTTCTCAAAAAGAAATCACACAGGCTGAAACTTTCATTAAAGCAATACCTGGCGTGAAAAGTGTCAAGTTAGAAGCTATTGTAAAGACCGATAAAAAACCCTAGTACAGGTTGGCGTAAATAACATGACTATTAAAAGCTCTGAAAATTTGATTAGACATCTCGAAAAAAGATTGTACAGCCGAGAATCCCTACCCATATAACGTTTCTACAAGGGTTTCAGGTCACGTATCTTTAATTTCTGGAGATGTCTATTGATTACAAGGCTTAAAAATGGTTGCTTTATTTACGCCATGATGTACTGGCTGCTTGATTTTATACCACTCTCACTTACCCGCAAGTTAGGCTATGAGATTGCTATAGCGGTATGCACTTGAATGAGATACATTCAGCAAATCGTAAAATCTGTAGGGGCGGGGTTTCCTCGCCCTTAATGACTCTTGTGGTGCGGGCATCTTGGCAGCTATGTGTACCTCATAACACAAGAGGGTGTTTTAAAAGTCATGATTGCTGTATTAAATATTTTACCCCTCCCTAACCCTCCCCTTATAAAGGGGAGGGAACTGGATTTTTATTGTTTCTCCCCTTTACAAGGGGAAAGGGGGGGTAACAATATGATGAAAATTACGGGATACCACTTTTTAAACATCCTCTAAGGAAGTGCCGTATATTGCTTAACATTAATCTAATCCCATAACTTGCCGATAACGAGGTGTTAATTTATCTACATTAGCTGATTTAGGCTGTGTTTCCCAGTGACTTCGGTTAAATAATTCTTGTCGTAGTTCATCAATATTAATTGTAGTAATTTTCCCATTACTAATAATTTGCTTACCATTTACCCAAGCACTATTAACAACATTGACAGGACGACCTAAAACTAATAAACCAATAGGATCTGTGCGGGGAAGTAATGATAAATTATTGAGATCATATAAAACTAAATCAGCTTTTTTACCAACAGTAAGAGAACCAAGTTCCTCTTCTACATTTAAACCTTTTGCACCCCCTAAAGATGCCATTTTTACAGCTTGCCTGGGTGTAATCCAGTATTGATAATCTGGTTCTGTAAGATTATGTAGAATCGAACCAATTTTAATAGCTTCTAACAAGTCTTGGGAGTCATTGCTAGAAGCACCATCACAGCCAAAGGTGACATTAACCCCCGCTTGAATATATTTGATAATTGGGGCAATACCACTGCCTAAACGGAGGTTACTTAAAGGATTGTGGACGACTGTAGATTGTGTTTGGGCAAGAATATTAATATCAGATTCCTTCAACCATACACAATGTGCTAAAGTTGTGCAACTGTTCAAAAAACCAAGTCGTTGTAAATGGGCAACCGCAGTACAACCATACTTTTCTTTAGCCAGGTTTTCCTGGGCTTTGGTTTCTAATAAATGGGTATGACGGCAAAGATCATACTTATTACTTAATGAAATACATCCTGTAAATAAATCATCGCTGCATAATTGAATCCCCGTCGGGGCAACTAAAATATTAATTCCTACCTCTGGTTGATGAAATTGTTTTACCGCTGTTTCCATAATTGCTAAAGTTTCCCCAGAAGAACGAAAATAAGGTTCATGATTTGCTTGTAATTCTCCATTGGGTATGCCCATACTCAAAGATTCATCTTGAATTAGAGGGGCAATAAAAGCCCGGATGCCTACTTCTTGATAAGCGCGAACTGCTGTAGCAATAGTTTCTAATTCTTCTCCAGGAATTAATACTAAATGATCTACTACACTTGTTCCCCCAGAAAGTAAAGTTTCTACTGCCGTTCCCAAAGCACTAAGATAAACTTGTTCTGTATTTAAAGGAGTAAAATCATATAAATGTGCTAACCATAATTCAAGAGGTAAAGGGGGAATTACTCCTCGTTGCCACATTTCCGAAGAATGGGTATGGGCATTAAAAAAACCAGGAAGCAGCAGTTTGTTCTCTCCATTAATTTCTGTGCCAATTATTTCTAAATTAGGGGTAATAGCGGTGATTTTACCATCTATAACCTGTACGTCTGTAGTTACGTAACTATCGGCAACGCTAATTAAAGTATTCTTAATTGTAAAGTTCATGATTTTAACCTTAATTAAGTAATTGATCTATTAACATAATTTTAAGCTACAACGTAAAAAACGATATCGAGAATTGGCATTTATGAATCTACCCACTCAGAAATTAGGATTTGCACCCAATAACTGGCAAGTAAATCAGACATTTGCAGATATTACTCGTCCTCAAAAGACTCCACGACCAGCCATTTTAGCCACAGAAACTAAAACTCTGCGTTGCGACTTATCCAAAGCTGCTATCATTGTCATTGATATGCAAAATGATTTTTGTCATCCTGATGGTTGGTTAGCACACATTGGTGTAGATGTTAACCCTGCCCGTCAACCGATTGCCCCCCTGCAACAATTGTTACCACAACTGCGGGCTGCTGATATACCTATAATTTGGCTAAATTGGGGAAATCGTCCAGATTTACTAAATATCAGTGCCGGTTTATTGCACGTATACAACCCCACGGGGGCAGGAGTCGGATTAGGTGATCCCCTTCCCAGCAACGGTTCTCAGGTACTAATGCAGGGCAGTTGGGCTGCTGCTGTGGTGGAAGAACTAGAACAGCTACCAGAAGACATCCAGGTTGATAAGTATCGTATGAGTGGATTTTGGGATACACCGTTAGACAGTATTTTACGAAATTTAGGTTTAACTACACTATTCTTTGCTGGTGTAAATGCTGATCAATGTGTTTTATCAACTTTGTGTGATGCCAATTTTTTAGGATATGACTGTATTTTAGTCAAAGATTGTACCGCGACAACTTCACCGGAATATTGTTGGTTAGCGACTTTATATAATGTCCAACAATGTTTCGGTTTTGTAACAGATTCTTCTGCAATTGTAACCGCAATTCATCATTAATTTAATTGGAGTAAAAACACCAATTACCAATTACTAATTACCCATTACCAATATGTACGATACTCGTTGTGTAATTCCCATTATCAAATCTCCCAAAGATTATCAAGCATATCGGATTAGTCCCCATGACTCTAACCGATTAGCAATTATCTTTGATTCTGCAAGTGCAAATACTTCTTTAACTTGTTGTATAGAAATCTTTGATGTCGGTGGACAAACACCACCAAATCGGCATCAATGGGCTGTAGAAATGTTTTTTATTCTCAAAGGAGAAGGCATTGCAATTTGTGACGGGAAAACGGTAAATATCAAAGCTGGAGATAGTTTATTAGTACCACCAACAGGGATGCATTTAATTAAAAATACTGGTGAAAACCGTCTTTATGCCTTAACCATTATGGTTCCCAATGAGGATTTTTCGGAACTAATTCGCAGTGGTATTCCCGTAGAATTAGATGCTGAAGATATGACTATTCTGGGAAGATTAGATTCTTTGAAGTTTTTTTAGATTACAAAAAACCGGACCAGGTAAGAAAATAGGCGTTGGATAATGGCGGTATGAGAGGTTGTTTGAAAAGTATTAGATGAAACTGATAATCTCCAGAAACCTAACCCCCCTTCCCTACCTTTTTCAAACATCCTCTGAAAATCAAAAATTCCCTTTCTCAAACTCTTACTCTTTGCGCCTCTGCGTCTCTGCGTGAGAAAAATTCATACTTTCATTCAGCAACGCCAGAAAATCAAAGTTTTTGCTGAGGTTATTTACACTCCTCAACTCTAATTCTTTTCCACAATACCACCGTTATCTATGGCACTATAAGTATCATTGTTGACTAAACCCAACCAAGGATCAGAACTGGGAGTTAAAAATAATTCAGCATAAACTTTTTCATTCAACTGATTAATATTTGATGTTTGATTTTCGGCTAAAAACCATTGATGAATTTGTCTGTGTAGCAGATATTCGTTTTTGACAGTATCTAAAGCCATGACGGTTTCAAAATTACGAATTACTCTGGATAAATTATTTTTATCTGTTGTATTTGGTAACTTTTTATCTTCAATTAAAGTTATACTATTTTTATCCAGTCTAGCATCGTTTTGATATAGCCTAGCTAATTTATTCCAAGTTGCTTGGTTAAGAATTTCTGAAGAAGTTTCTGCTGGTTCTGGTTGAATATAATTCAGAATTGGTCTTTCAACTACTGCTTTAGAAACTGCTAAGGAACTTGCTAATCTAGCATTAGGAGATGATGTAGGATTATTTGTGCGAACTAACTGGGGTAGAGATTGAATACCCAATTTAGATAAATCTGTTCTCCATTGGTTTTGAATGTCGTCAAGACGGCGCAGATGGTATTGTTGTAATAATAAATTGTATTTTTCACCATTTTGATTACTTAAAATTCTTGCAATTACTTCGCCTTGCTGGAGTTGTTTAAGAAAAGCTTTTGGTCCATAAAGTCCGGGAATGGCATCAATGGGACGACCAGAACTATCTAAAATATAATGAATACTATTACCGGTGATGGTTCTTTCTAATTTGCGTCCGTCACCAAAATCAATTGTTACTTTGGGAACAGGACGAACACTTTGCCAATGTAAGATAAATTTGTCTCTTAATTCTTGGGAAATTTCAGCATTGGGATATAATGCTACTCTAAAAAACCGGCTATTGGCACAACTAAGGTCTGTATCTAATCTCCCCAATAATCTTAAAGAAAGGATTGGTTTACCACTAAGTTTAGCAGCAGCTTTGGCTTGTTCTAAATCGGTATACCAATATAATTTGGAAGCATAACAATCTCGTTGTTGACACAATTGATCTAAAGCTGTTTTAATTTGTGGTTTTGGTGGAGATGTTAGGTTATTAATATGGGATTTGAGAAATGTTTGTAATCCTGTTTGTCCTTGTGTCCGTAATTTGGTAACTTCTTCAGATAGTTGAGATGTTTGTGATTCTGGTGTTTGAGTATAACCTGCTGGTGAAAAAACAAAACTAGCAAATATTAAAAGAAGTGGGATTTTAAAGTTATTCAATTTCATGTTTTTTGCTCTCTTTTTTATAATTGTGAAAAAAGATTTTGCCAATCAATTATAGTCGGTCTATTTCCTTGATTAACTATTTCAAAAACTTTATTCACAGAACTTTGATAAAATAAACTTTCTACACAGGTTGCAGCTACATCAATGCGGCTAGTATCACCGGAAATTGTGTCTCCTGTTCCGAAAATGATGTTTAATTTACCTCCACTTGTGGCTTTGAGTAAGGTATTGAGATCATAGGATGTATATGGTCCATCGGTTAAACGTCCGGGACGAATAATAGTATAAGGAATTCCCGAATTAATAATGGCTTGTTCTCCTTTTTCTTTAGCGTCAAGTACACCAAAAAGATTCAGAATATTAAATGGAAATTGATGTTTACGCAGAATTCCACAGGAAGAAACAAATACGAAGCGGTTGAGGTTTTTTGGTGCTGCTGATATAAGATTAATTACACCCTGTGTATCAACTTTAGTGGGGGTATTTTTGGCTTTATCTTCTAGGAATTGGGGATTAAATACGGTAATTCCTAATTCGATTATGTTGGGGGTTTGATTAAATTCCCATCTTGCGGAGGGGAAAGCGGTAGTTCCTGTACAACAAATAATACAGGTAATATTTACCATTGCTGCTGTGAGACTGCTAGGTTTACAGATATCACCAATTGCAATTTCTACTTTGTTATTAAACATTTTGGCGGCTTTTTCGGCATCCCTGGTGAGAATACGAACTTGTAAGCCTTTTTCTAATAGTTTACTAACTACAAGTTGTCCAACTCCACCGGTAGAACCGACAACTAAGATGAGATTTTCACTAGTATTCATAAATGGAAGATTTCTGGAATAGGGGATATTTAATCTACAATAATTTCGGTTTTACCTTTATGTCCATGAATTAATATAATTTGTTCCCATCCTTGAGTATACCAGGCTGTGGATTTAGGTGCTTTCAACCATTGCATAATTGCAATATTAGCAGAATTTTGACCAATATCTTGATGGAAAAGTTGAAAATAACATCCTATGGCAACTATACCAGTACCGCTGATACCTGTTACATCTTTATCTCTTACTAGTTTAAAGCTTTGTAGATGATAATGATCTCGTGAGTTTTCTCCAAATACTAATGTTCTCCCTCTTTGATTTTGCAGTTGTTGAAAGGATGCTAGAGATGGAAAGGTGACATAACTGGAATGTGGTAAAATTCTAGCGATAGCTGCGCTGACCAAAGGTACGCTACTTGTCCATCTGGTAAAATAAAACCACCACCTATAATCTGCTGCAATGGTTTTGCTTCAGTTTCAATTAACCAAAATGTTTGCTGATTTGGTTGCATAAGCATATTTTTATTTTATTTGTATATAGAAATTACCATTTCCGTAATGCAAAATTAAGAAAATTATATGATATGAGTTAAAATTTTAGACAGTAATATCTAAAGAGTAAAAATTCATGGTTAGAAAAATTCGCCGCGCTACCAAAGCTATGAAGAAGTCACGGGGGAAGGAATTCTATCACGAACCAGGAACTCAACCAGGAACAATCATTGTTGATGAAAATGCTGAACAACCAATTATTTTTCTCATTGACTATAATCAAACTGAACTCATTCATAAACAAATAAGTTACCCTGAAGAATGTCTTAATTATTTGGATACAGAATCAGTTTCTTGGGTGGATGTTCAAGGTTTAGGTAGTAAAGATATTTTACATCGTTTAGGTCAAACTTTTGATTTACATCCTCTGATTTTGGAAGATATTGTCAACATGGTAGAACGACCAAAAATTGAGGATTATGAAGATCAATTAGTAATTATTGCCCACATGGTTGTACCTAATCATAATAATGGCAGTTTTTATAGTGAACAAGTAAGTTTAGTCTTAGGCAAATATTATGTTTTGACAGTCCAGGAAGAACCAGAACATGATTGTTTTGATGGTGTGAGAATGAGAATTAATAAGAATAAAGGTATTATCCGCAGACAAGGTAGTGATTACTTGGCTTATTCTTTATTAGACGCAATTATTGATGGATTTTTCCCAGTTTTAGAACTGTATGGGGAAAGAATTGATGATTTAGAAGAAGAAGTAATCGTTAATCCTAGTCAACAAACATTACAAAAAATATATCAAATTCGGCGAGAATTATTACAACTACGTCGCGCAATTTGGCCACAAAGAGATGCAATTAATTCTTTAATTAGAGATGGTAGTGAATTAATTAGTGATGATGTGAGAATATATCTGCGAGATTGTTATGATCATGCAGTCCAAGTGATGGATATAGTGGAAACTTATCGAGAATTAGTGGCTGGTTTAATGGATGTGTATTTATCGGCAATCAGTAATAAAATGAATGAAATTATGAAGTTGCTAACGGTGGTTTCTTCTATTTTTATTCCCTTAACTTTTATTGCTGGGGTATATGGGATGAATTTCAATACTGAAAAATCGCCCCACAATATGCCAGAATTAAATTGGTATTGGGGCTACCCCCTATGTTTAGGAGCAATGGCGTTAATTGCTACCAGTCTAATATACTTTTTCTGGCGACGGGGTTGGCTGACTAATTCTGTTAATTTCCAAAAAGATATTCATCGCTAATGTCCATAAAATAGAGACGTTTTCTTCAACATCTCTAAGTTTTAAATGTAATTAAATAACGGGTGCGGCTGTAAACACAAACCACAGCAACAATGCTAAAACTAAGACACTAATTTTTACGAGCAGATACGCATAAGCATGAGGGATGAGCAAATTTTGGGTTGTCATATTCTACCTCTACTTACTAGCGGTTAATTAGTTATTTAACAAAAGGAGTCTTTTTTTCTCAACTCCATTTTCTTATATTTCTATTATCGCTTAAAAATGGGTGAAAAAGATGCTTCGTAAAGTTTCGTTAACAAAGGGCGCAGGCCCTGCGCCCCTACATCTTTCTTAAATTTTTGATTTACACATTTACGCTAAAATGTCAAGATATTTTTCTGGGCAAAGAAACCCATAACGTTTTATTAAGTTAAGTCAAGCAACCTTAAGACCTGTATAGATAGGTAGATCAAGAGGAATCTGAGGATGGTAAGCTAAATGGTGAAATATAAAAGTGACTTAGGACGAAGTGTTAAATGGGTGTTTCCTTAACGGCTCCTCTCCTGCTTCGGGCTGCTCGTGGTGAACAAGTAGATCGTCCTCCTGTATGGATGATGCGACAAGCGGGACGCTACATGAAAGCTTACCGGGATTTGCGGGAAAAATATCCTTCATTCCGCGATCGCTCAGAAATTCCCGAAGTGGCGATCGAAGTTTCCCTCCAACCCTGGAGAGCGTTTCAACCCGATGGAGTAATTTTGTTTTCCGATATTGTCACCCCCTTACCAGGAATGGGGATTGATATGGATATTGCGGAAGGAAAGGGACCGATTATTTATTCGCCCATACGCACTAAACAACAAGTTGATCAACTGCATTCCTTAGATCCAGAAACAGCACTGCCGTTTATCAAAACGATTTTGCAAGCATTACGGCAGGAAGTGGGTAATCAATCAACGGTGTTAGGCTTTGTCGGCGCACCTTGGACTTTAGCAGCTTATGCGGTGGAAGGTAAGGGTTCTAAAACCTATTCCATCATCAAAAACATGGCTTTCTCAGATCCGACAATTCTCCATCAGCTACTCACTAAATTAGCTGATTCTATCGCTGATTATGTCCGCTATCAAATTGATTGTGGCGCTCAAGTAGTACAAATGTTCGATTCTTGGGCAGGACAATTAAGCCCTCAAGATTATGATACCTTTGCTCTACCTTATCAAAAAATGGTGTTTCAGAAGGTAAAAGCCACTCATCCTGACACACCATTAATTTTGTTGGTGACAGGTAGTGCCGGACTTTTGGAAAGAATGCCTGCTTCTGGTGCAGATATCATTACCGTAGACTGGGCAGTAGATATGGCAGATGCTAGAGCTAGATTAGGTAAGCACGTCAAAGTACAGGGTAATCTTGATCCGGGTGTATTATTTGGTTCTAAGGAATTTATCCGCGATCGCGTTTTGGACACCGTTCGCAAAGCTGGTAACTGGGGACATATCCTCAATCTCGGTCATGGTGTCCTCCCCGAAACACCAGAAGAAAACGTCGCTTTCTTCTTTGAAACTGCCAAAAATCTCAACGCTTTGGTCTAGTTTTTCGGGTGGGTTTTTTGCCCACCTGATTTTTATTAAACGCAGATGAGGAAATAACGAACCACAGAGGCACAGAGGACACAGAGAGAAATTTCTGTTATTTTTGAATAGGTTAACGGTAACATCCTGTACATCCTTAAATCCTGATTCTGACTAAATATTTTTCTGTAATCTTTAGATTTTACAGTCCACAAGTCTCGACGCGAGAGAACACACCAACCCACGGGGACAATGATACCCACCGACCACTAGGTGAGGGAGGCGACCTTCTGGTGCTTTTTTTATATTATAAAAAGAAACATCACTGTCGTATAAAAAACCTTTTATCGGTTTCATCTAATACTTTTCAAACAACCTCTTAGAGAAGTCGGGGATCTTGTTTTTCATAACTAATTTAGGATCGCTATATAGTCCAGGTGATTAAAAATTGCCTAGTACAGTGTATATTAATAATTGACAAAATAATTAAAGGAGAATTTACTCCATGAACAAATTATTAGATGAAACCCTATCCAATGAAATTGCCAAAACTATCAAAAGTAAAGCCAAAAAACCTTTTGATAATGCCTATAAAGCAGTTTTAATCACCGAAGGGGCAAAGTATATTCAAGGCTTTTTAGTATTTGCAGGTCAGCCTTATAAACCAGTTGAACATGGTTGGATTGAAGTTAATGATGTAATTATAGATCCGACACTTCCCCATTTACAAAAAAATCCCCAAGAACTGTATTATTTTCCCGCCCAAAGCCTGAGTGCCAAAAAGCTCAAAGCCATTATTGAAGAATCCAAAGAAGATTATCCAGAGGATGATCCTTTACCTATTTATGGTGAAGCCCCCTATGATTATTATGGTGATGTTATGTTGGGTGGTCTAGAATATTTGACAGCTTATCAAGCAGCACAGGCCAAATGTCAAGAAATCAATGGCTTAAATTTTGAAAAAAATTAGTCCCCCAGGGCAGAATTTCACATTATTTTCCTCCTAAATTGTTATTTATGGGCATCTCTCCATCTCCAACTAAATCCAATTCCGAATACCGTCGTCGAGAAAATGACTGGCGGTTATTTTTACGCTTAGTTCCCTATGGTCGTCGTCATGGCAAACTATTAGCAGTATCCATGTTGATGCTTGTTCCTATTGCTGTTGCTAGTGCTATCAAACCCCTATTAGTAGGACAGGCAATTTCTTTAATTCGCAAAGAACCTAGCACATATCAATTTCTTCAAAATATGCCTTTATGGCAAGGCTTAAATATCCTGATCGGACTGTTGCTTATTGCAACTACCTTGCGCTTAGTATTAACAGGTGTCCAAGGTTATTTAGTTCAGAAACTAGGGCAAAAAATTACGGCGGCTATTCGTGAGGATTTATTTACTCATGTGACATCTTTAGCTGTGCGGTTTTTTGATCAGACACCTGTAGGTAAATTGATTACTAGACTAACGAGTGATGTCGAAAGTTTAGGAGATGTTTTTTCCACTGGGGCTGTAGGCATTGTCTCTGATTTACTATCTATGGTAGTAATTGTGGGATTGATGTTTTCAATTCAATGGCAACTTGCTTCTTTGTTGATATTCATCCTCTTGCCAGTAACTTGGTTGATAATTTATTTTCAACAGCAGTATCGAAGGGCTAATTATAAAACCAGGGAAGAACTTTCTACACTCAATTCTCAACTTCAAGAAAATATTGTCGGTATTAATATAGTTCAATTATTTCGCCGCGAAAAATTTAATGTTGAGTTATTTCGATCTGCTAACCAACGTTATATTAAGGAAGTAGATATTAGCATTTGGTATGATTCCGCAGTTTCTGCAACCTTAGAATGGATTGGTTTAATTGCCGTTGCTGGGGTACTATGTTTAGGTGGTTGGTTATTATTAAATCAACAAATCTCTTTTGGGATTTTATCAGCATTTATTTTATATGCCCAACAATTTTTTGAACCATTGCGGAATTTTGCGGAAAAGTTTACGGTGATTCAATCTGGTTTTACGGCTATTGAACGGGTAGTTGATATTTTAGATGAACCTATCGAAATTAAAGATTACTCTCAGCCTCGAAGTTTAAATGTAGATTTTGAATTTGGCTATATTAATGAGATAGCTTCTAAGTTAGAATCTCAAGATTTTACACCCGTTCCGGCTTTGGGAGAAATTAAGTTTGAAAATGTTTCCTTTGCTTATAAAGATGATGATTACGTTATTAAGAATTTAGACTTTACCATTCACCCAGGGGAAAAGGTGGCTTTAGTTGGTCCAACTGGTGCCGGGAAAAGTTCGATTATTCGCCTGTTATGTCGTCTTTATGAACCAACCCAAGGGCGCATTCTGATTGATGGTGTGGATATCCGCGAGATTCCCCAGGTGGAACTAAGACGTTATATGACGGTGATTTTACAAGAGGCGTTTTTATTCGCTGGTGATGTCAAAAGTAATATTACTTTGGGTGACAATTACAGTTTTGCAGAAATTCAACAAGCAGCAGAAAAAACAAATGTGGCGACGTTTATTAACCAATTACCTCAAGGTTATGATACTCAGTTACGAGAACGAGCAACTAATCTTTCTAGTGGACAAAAACAACTTTTAGCCTTTGCGAGGGCGGCTATTCGTAATCCACAAATTTTGGTTTTAGATGAAGCTACAGCGAGTTTAGATGTGGGAACGGAGGCTTTAGTTCAAGAAGCTTTAAATCAGTTGTTAATACAACGAACTTCAATTATTATTGCTCACCGTCTCTCGACGATTCGGAATGTAGACCGGATTTTTGTGTTGAAACGGGGGGAATTAATTGAACAGGGAAGTCATGAAGAATTATTACAACAACAAGGATTTTATGCGACTTTGCACAATTTACAAATGTTAGGAGCTTAATCAAAGGTGTGCTATACTCAACACGGCTTAAATTATTTGATTCTGCGGGTAGGGGTTTAGCATTGCTCATTAGTGTCAACTTAGGCTAGGGATACTTAGGCAATCTCAGTACAAGTAGCTTATTTGTTTGGCTAAAGAAACCCGCCGGGAACTTAAGTTCCCGGCTGAAAGCTCAAGTGCGTTAAAACGCACTCTGGTTAACTCAAAATCAAAAATTATCCTATTGACGCGAAGATAGTCGGTTTTAACCGACTTTAGCTTTTAGACAGGGAATTTATTCCCTGGCTTGAAGAGACATCAATTTACGTTAAGTTGACACCAAAGAGCAAGTCCTAATTAAAAATTCCTGAATTATTTTAATCTATTTCTGTTGCTATTTTGTCCCCACGTTCAAGTTCCCAGAGAATTTGATTACCTTCACGTCTTACTCGTGAAACTATCCAATTTCGCCAACGCCATTCATCACCTCTGCTGGTAACGGCGCTAGAGTGAACACCCATTAAGTCTGCTAATTCTGAACTGGTAATTAGGTAGCCTTTTTCGGCAATTTCGTCTGCAATCCGTAAGGTTTCCACCAAGTTGCGAAGTTGTAAAACCCTGATTTCAGTGGGTTGTTCGTTGGTTGTAGTCGCAGTTGGTGTTGTAGATGGTTCCATAGTGCTTGTATCTGATGCAGACGGACTGCTTTCTAGTGTGTTTTTATTAGTTATTGTAGAGTTTATTGGATCATTAGGTACTTTTACTACGCTTATTTCCCCAATTTTAGGTAAAGTTTCGTGAAGAAAGTCGGCTAATGACTGTTTGAGGTGAGGGATTTTATGGTTGGCGAAGGAACGCGCAATGACATCACAGCGTTCATTGCCAATATTACCAGAATGTCCGCGAACGTGTTCCCATTGTACCAGTCGGCTATTGAGTTGATCCAGAATTTCTAGGAGGTCTTGGTTTTGGACGGGATTCCCATCTGCTTTTTTCCAGCCGTTCTTTTTCCAGCCTTTTACCCATTTTGTCACACAATCAATTAGATATTTACTATCTGTGTACAGGGTAATAGGTTCAGTTTGTCGAGATGATTTGAAAAATTCCAAGGCGGCGATCGCAGCTTGCATTTCCATTTTATTATTAGTGGTGTGCTGGGATGAATCACCCATTTCGTGAACTGAACCATCACTAAAATAGACAACTGTACCCCAACCACCAGGTCCAGGATTGCCTGTGCAAGCACCATCTGTGTATATACTTTGAATTAGACGTTGAGTAGACATAGTGCAAGTATCAAACCGTAAATATCATCAAGAAAGTCATTACTGACGAATTTTAGTCAATAGTCTTCAGACTATCATAGTTAATAATCATGGTTCTATTCCTCCCATAACTGAATCATACTGGTGCATTATTTTCAGTGCATTTACATCATATATAAAACCCCACCGTTCATAAAAAGGAATCATTTCTGGTAAACAGAAAAGAGCGATATCTTCTACTGCTTTTAATTGGGTATGATTAACGACTTCATCTAATAATTTAGCACCAAATCCCATTTTTCTATAACTAGGTTTAACAATCACATCATAAAGAACTCCGCGATAAACAAAATCAGTCAAAACACGACAGAAAGCAATTAGTTCTTTTTCCTCATTTATTAAAGCAATAATAATATCAGATGCAGTCAACATTTTGGTAACACCTTGATATGTCCGATTTTTACTCCAAAATTCATGTTTGTATAATTCCACAAGTTCAAAGATTTGAGTTTCATTTAATTGGTTAACAACTTGGTAATTCATTTTTTAAACTTTATTGTGCATAGTTTTGATCTAATGTGGATTTTATCTCTTGTAGGGTGCGTCAGACCCAATGATTTGGTAAAAAACAGATTTCCTCTATCTGACGCACCTTACTAAATATGTAATGTGGATTTTATGTTATGAGGTACAAGAACCCCAGCCCCAACCCCCTCCCCGCAAGCGATGAGGGGGCTATGATATAC
>NZ_LJOU01000214.1:0-1126 GCF_001672085.1 Anabaena sp. AL93
AGTACAGTAATGTATGAAGCTGAGGGGTACTAATAGACCGAGGGCTTGACCTCTATTCAATTTGTTATTGTGATTTCTCTTTCTCAAATGCAGTCTTCAGGGTTATGAACACCCTCAGTTAGAATCTAAAATTATTCTTTAATTCTAAATTCTCAATTCTCAATTCTAAATTCTTTCCTGGTGTCTATGGCGCGGTGGAACCACACTGATCCCTTCCCGAACTCAGAGGTGAAACGCTGCTGCGGCGACGATAGTTTGGGGGTAGCCCCACGTGAAAATAGCTCGATGCCAGGTCTATTTTTTCAAGTAAAAAACCCTTCTCTATTCTTTTAGAGGGGGGTTTTGTTTTAGTTAGTGAACTACCCACACTGACTTGGAGTACCAAGTACAGTGTCGGCTTCTGTACTCACAGGGGAGTGCCGCAACTTAGACTTTCGCCCAAGTTTTGGTCTTATCTCCCCTCCTACAGCAGAGACGGCTGATAGCCTGCGTGGCGAAGCCATACCTTCCGCCTTGATCATTTCGGCTGCGCTCAATGCAAGCATTCTGATACCTTCTGCTCTAATATTTATCGCTGCATAGTCTTGCGGGTAAAGGATTCACAGAATTAACACACTAGGCTATGCCGGCTATGCCTCGGACTGATTGAGAACGATTTCGGTTTTTCCCGCCTTATATCCCGCCACTGATTTGGAGTACCAAATTCAGTGGGGGAGTTACGGCGTAATAGTTAAAGATGAACAGCAATTCTCATTTTGAAACGAGTTTGCGCCATTTCAGCGAACTGCTTGCAGCAGCGCTTCGCTATCCCCGGATTTGTTAAGAATTGTAAAACCCTATGAATGTAAGGGTTTAAATGTCATGAAACCTTAAAATGAGAATTGCTGAAAGATGAACTTACAAAAACCAACCGTAAGAATGTAAACCCTTACCTAAAAGATTCACACCGAGATAACAAATCCAAACTACAACAAACCCAGCAGCGGCTAAAATTGCCGGTTTTCGACCTTGCCAACCGCGAGTTATTCTAGAATGCAGATAAGCCGCGAAAACTAACCAGGTAATTAACGCCCAAGTTTCCTTCGGGTCCCAACTCCAGTAAGAACCCCAGGCTTCATTAGCCCAA
>NZ_LJOU01000215.1:0-1109 GCF_001672085.1 Anabaena sp. AL93
CCCCGTGCCTTGTTCTTGTGAGAAAGGGTGATGAAGCAGCTTTTGGGTATAGCAGCGGAGAGTTTGTGAACCGCAGGGAAGAAGGCAGCTGGGAGATGAACAGGGTTCCAATGGGCTTTCTGGTGGGAAGGCTTAACGAGGAGGATAAGCTTGGCATGCGGATCCTAGATGAAACTGGCTATGCCGGGCAGATCAGTATGAAGCTTTCTGGGGACCTTGGAAACCTTCCGGTGCTGAATAGGGAACTGGGGAGGTATGGGCTGAAGCTGGTTAAGGCTAAAAGGCCGATCAACACATTTGTAATCAAAGATAAACCGATAAAATAATGAAGAAGATTTATGGATATTTAGTAAGGGTGAGGAAGAAAAAGGTGGTGTGGGATCTGTTTGGCAGAACTGGCTCAAGGGTGATGCTGGTTGCTGGTTTTTTGCTGTTTATGGTTCTGGATGCTTCCGGCCAGCAGCTTTCTGGGGTGGTCAGGGACAGGCAGAGTAGGGAACCCCTGGCCGGGGTTTCACTGTCCTCGGTCAAAACTGGCCGGGTGTTTTTAAGCGGTGAGGATGGCAGGGTTTCGTTTGTAGCTTCTTTAGGTGATACGCTGGTGGTAACTTATTTGGGCTATAAGACCAGGCGGGTTGCTGTGGGTCAGGTTTCTTTGCTGGAGATCCTGCTGGAGACTGATCAGAGTGTACTGGGTGAGGTGAACATCTATACCGGCTACCAGAGGATCCCTAGGGAAAGGGCTACGGGTTCATTCACACTGATAGATGAGAAACTTTTCAGTCAGCAGGTGGGTACCACCATTCTGGACAGGTTACCCAATATTGCCGTTGGGGTGAGCCTTGATCGGCGTACGGTGACCCCTTCGCTATCTGTCAGGGGATTGAGTACGATGCAGGGGCCTAGGTCCCCGCTGATCATCCTTGACAATTTTCCCTATCAGGGGAGCCTGGAGAACCTGAATCCAAACGAGGTGGAAAGCATCTCGATCTTGAAGGATGCCGCTGCGGTTTCGATCTGGGGAGCTAGGGCGGGCAACGGGGTGATCGTGATGACTTCAAAAAAGGCAAAGTTCAACCAGGGACTTAATTTTTCGCTGACAAGTAACC
>NZ_LJOU01000177.1:0-5627 GCF_001672085.1 Anabaena sp. AL93
CCCTACTCCCCTACTCCCCTACTCCCCTACTCCCTGCCTCTTACTTACTTTGGATCAAGAAACCGAGTAGCAAAGTTCTCTGATCTTGTAAGTGACAATACCCGTGCTTTCAGAATTGCCGCCATCAGAAAGGCATAAGATAAAACGCCAACTACTACCAAAAACAAAGCATTAATAGAACCCGTCGCATTCCATAAAGCGTGGAGTGCAGAAGCGCTCAAATAACCCACCGTGAGAATTTGCTTGCCTTTGAGGGGTTTTAACACCGCTAAACCCACAAAATAGCCTAAATAGCCACTGTAAGCCATGTGTCCGGCCACAGAACCTAAAATGCGGGGAATAAGTAGCTGTAAACCGACTGATTGACCAGAATTTTGGGAAATTAAGGGTACATATTGACCAAGAGTTTCTAGTAAAGTAAACCCCACAGCGGAAGCTGTACCCAAGAGAATACCATCCAGCGGTTCCCAAACCCCAATCCGTTCTCGCCAGGGCGATCGGAGGGACTTGCCAATCCAATATGCTCCTAATACTGGTAGTATTTTCAGGAGTTCCTCCATTAACCCTGCACCAAAAAACATCCGTACTAATAATTCGGTGAAGGTAATCCCATCTGGAGATGTCGCATCCAACGTCCCAGGTAAGATATTTCGGAAGACTTTGATAAATAAATCTAAGAGAGGACTCAATAAAATTAAGATTGTACTCAGTGCCGTAGCCATGAGTACCCACCAAGGCTTAGATTTACCACACAATTGATAAACAAAATAGTAAGCAGCAAAAGCGATGTAAGACCCCACAATTACTTGATTGGCTTGGGGATGACCTACCGTAGCAAACATTAATACCACGAAAACTACTGTTAAGATTCCTGGAATCAGGTAGGCTTTGCGAGTGAGATCCTTACCAGTAGAGATAATAGGAAATAATTGTGTGAAGCTTACAGAATCTTGCTTTGATGACAGATGTTGATAATTAACAGATGATAATACTGTCGCTTTACTGACATTGATCATTGTTTTTTGAGCAACAACTTCGTACTCAAAAATAAATTGTGGTCCATCAGCACCCAGGGAAATGCGATCGCCCAAATGTAATTCTTGACATCCTTTCAAGGGTTCTCCATTTAAAAAAGTGCCATTGGCACTATTTAAATCACAAATTACCCAGCTATAGCCGCTATAGGTCGTTAAAGAAACGGGACGAACTACCGCATGACGACGAGATACCATTCGGTATATTACGGCATCCAAGACAATTTGGCAGATGGGGTCACGTCCAATTACCATTTCTTTACCAGGAAGCAACAAGTAGCGAGATGCTGACTCGGAAACTTCGACCTTACTGGACACCAACCGCAGAAATGCATTCTGTCTTGCGTTTTTGCCTGTCATCGAGTTAGTGAGTGTGTCTAAACAAATTCTCCGGCTTATGCCATACCCTATCAGATTTTATAGTAGTAGACCTAATTTTAGCCATATTCAGGGCTGCACCACCCCTAAATATACCATAGCTTCACTAGCTGTTATCCTTATTCAAAATACAAAATTGCAGAAAATTCTCCATAAGTAGTCGGACAAAATTAAATTCACTCGTTGAGAGAGGGAACAGGGAACACTTCGACAAGCTCAGTGCATCGCAGGGAACAGGGAACAGAAAAATCAATTGTGTAATTAATTCTGTCCCATTACTTATTTACCTGCTGCTATTAATCCCTGGCTTGAATCCTCGTTATTCCCATTAGCTAAAATCTCAACGGTAGCGAGAAATTCATGCTCCAAGTAAGGCTTAGTTAAATAAGAATTTGCCCCCAATTCATAAGCTAACTGACGATGTTTATCTGCGCTACGAGAGGTGAGAACAATAACTGGTTTTTTAGCAAAATCTGGGTTTTGACGGATATGGCTTAACAATTCAAATCCGTTCATTCTTGGCATTTCTAAATCAGAGATAATTACTTCAATTTCTGGATGTAGATGTAGTTGTTCTAAAGCCTCCATACCATTTTGAGCTTGTAATACTTGATATCCTGATTTTTGTAAAGTGAGACAGAGAGTTTGCCGCAGACTAATAGCATCATCTACCACTAAAATTACTTTTGGTGATTGGCTATTTCCTGACACATTAGCGGTTAACTGTTTGTGGGTGTGAGTGGCAACTGTCTCTGGTAAAGCTTGTTGATTTGCTGCGGGTGCCATCGGGAGCGACATGACATCCAATGTAGCTTGCATTTCTTTAGTATCAATAAGCAGCGTCCCATCAATAATTAAGATCAAGTTACCATTAGCCAAACTACTGCAACCATAAACATATTTTGGTGGGGTAATGGAACTTCCTAACGGCCTAATTACTAATTCTTGTTCTCCAATAATTTGATCAACTTCTATGCCTACCATACCATGATGGCGACGCAATAAAATGATGGGATTTTTCACCATTCCTGCTTCTGAATTATCTGGGAAATTTTGCAGATTATTTGTACTCAAAACTGCGCCATTATAGTACATTAACCCCGCCAGTTTTTGGATATTGACCATCAATTCATCTTCATCTGTCCGCCAATGTAAAAACTGTTTGCCTTCAAATTCTTTGATTTGTTGAGCAGAGGGAATAACTATTTTTTCAATACTATCTTGTAGTAAAGCGTAAATAACACCACCTGCTTGAACTAACATGAGTTTATCTGTAGTCATAGAGAAAGGAATTTTAAGAATAAATGTTGTTCCCTGCTGAGGTGATGATTGCACAGAAATTGAGCCGTTAAGTAATTGTATTTGGGTACGAACAATATCTAAACCCATCCCGCGTCCAGAGATTTCACTAACTTTCCCGGCTGTAGAAAATCCCGGAGCAAACATCATCTCTATTAATTCAGATTCGGTGAGGCGATGAACATAATCTCCACTATTATCATGGGGAATTAGATTAAGTTCTATGGCTCTGCTACGAACTTTTTCTAAGTTTAATCCTTGTCCATCATCATGGATTTCAATAACAGTTTGACTACCTTGATTATAGGCAAAAATCTCAATGATACCCTGTGCTGATTTGCCTCTTTCTCGGCGAATTTCTGGAGATTCAATCCCATGATCAAAAGAGTTGCGTGCCAGTTGCAAAAGGGGATCATAGAGTTTTTCGGCGATCGCTTTATCAACTAGAACATCTGTACCAGTAAGTTTTAATTCTACCTGTTTTCCATAAACATTGGCTAGATTCTGCACCATTTGCGGAAAGCGGCTGAGGATAGTTCCTAAAGGTAACATTCTCGCTTCTACCAAGTTATCTATAATATTTAAGGTTAAGGTTTGTTGTTTCTCCCCAATTTGAGCAGCTTGTTTCATCAGTAATTCTAGGGATTCGGAAGTTTCTTGTATTTGCAAGGTTTCTTCCATTGCTGAATGCAGTGTTAACTGAAACTCTGAATATACATCCATTTCTAAGGAATCAAAATTTACTGAACTCAGGGACTGGGTATGATGAGATGAGACATTATTTCCTTGTAATGGCAAATCTCGTAATTGATATAAAGTTAATTGGTGTTGGTGAAGTTGCTGACTTAATCTATCAATTAATTCTATAACTTGGTCATCATATAAAGTCCGTCTTTTTTGAGAAATTAGTAATTCACCTGTTATGTAATTCAGGCGTTGTAGTCCTTCCACATCAACACGGACAAAGGAAGATTGTCGAGAGTTTCTAGTAACTGCATCAGTAGTTTTTTCTTCTAATTGCTGATTAATTTTTGTATCATAGTTTGTGACTACCTCTTCACTAACTGCTGATGATGTCACACTTTCTAAATAAATATCATCTTGAACGCCTTCTGTTGTTTCTATGATTGGCATTGCGAGTATATTATCTGGCTCTAAAATAGATTCTCCTCCCCATATTGATTCCAGAAGGCTATTATTTTCTTCGAGTAATGAAGAAGGAACTATTTCTTTGATTACTAGCAAATCTTGTAATTTAGGATGATCTAGCCAGTTTTTTTCGGCTTCTGTGACTGGTGGATAATTTTTATATTCTTTGCCTAATTCACGAATTTGCCGCCTTAATTTTTTGATAATGGGAATGGCACTATTATTTTGCTCAACAGTATATTGGAATTTAGCAATGGCTAAAATAATAATTAAAATTACACCACGACGATGGAGACATAAAGATTTGCTATCCCCTACTTTTTCTATAAAGTAAAGAAATTGTTCTAGCCAATGTTCTAAATAATTGACGGGATATTTCTGACTAGATGAAGGAATTAATAAAGATAGATTTAACTCTGATTCTGGTATTTCTCTGTACTGATTAAACCAGCCAAAAATATAGCGAATAGTTTTTAAATAAACCTTGGCGTGAACTGGTTTTAAAGGTTGATTATTCCCATTGCTAAGAGTAGTTAAAAAGTGATAAAATTCTGTTGTATTATTAAAAAATGTATCAGCAAAAGATTGGTGAATAGATCCCAGATATGACTCAGATTTTGGGATTGTTGCCAAAGAACTGGTTGTGATTACAGGAAATAAATCATCATTTGTCGTATTTACCAGCGCTTGCAATTCTAAAGATGCTGAACCTCCAGAAGTGCGATCGCCCCCTAAAACAGCTATTTGTGCTGCTTTTAAATCAGTGAAAGCGATTTTAGCAATTTCTCGCACCTTTTGGGGATTTGCATCTAAAACCGCCATAATTGTGCGTGCCAATTTTTCCAATCCTGGTAGATTCAAAGATTCTGCCAAGCCAATAAATACTTCACTTTGAGAGTGGAGTAATTCACAAAATTCAGTATTATCTGGTGGATTAGTAAGAGCCTGATTCAGAATATCTAGACGTTGTTTTACTCCTACTTCAAAAATAGATTTAACAATATCAAATCCTAACTCTTCCGATGTCGGCACATGAGTTTCTGCTCCGAAAGCATCACCTAACTTTTCTTGGATTTGAATAAATACTGTAGTAGCTCGGTTCAAAAGTTCATCAGCATTGATGTTACTGCTAGTAACTTCTGCCGTCACTGCTAATTGTAGACATTCATAACCTTCAACAAGTAAAGTTTGTAATTCACTATCAATAACAACATTAGGATTATATAAAGCCTTAAATATATCTTCTAAAGAATGGGCAATTGTCATGATGGTATCGAGTCCAACATTTGCTGCCCCACCCTTAATTGTATGGGTTGCCCGCATTAGATTATGTATTTTAGCTGTGCTAGAATTTTCAACTAAAGTATATAAATCCTGTTCAATAGTTTGCAATAATTCCGGTGCTTCGCCCAAAAAATAGGCATAGCCTTGTTCACGAATTGCTTGATCTGTAATCATAATTTTTGATTTTAGATTTTAAATCGAGGAGTTCAGCAGGTAGGGGCGCAGGGCCTGCGCCCATTCAGGAGTATGGCTAACCCCACGCTGCGCTATCAGGAGTTCACGAGTTCAGGAGTATGGCTAACGCCACGCTGCGCTATCAGGAGTTCACGAGTTCAGGAGTTCAGAAGTTCAGGAGTTCACGAGTTCACGAGTTCACGAGTTCAGAAGTTCAGAAGTTCAGAAGTTCAGGAGTTCACGAGTTCACGAGTTCACGAGTTCACGAGGAAGAAAGAAATTTCTCCCCTACTCCCCTACTCCCCCTAC
>NZ_LJOU01000008.1:0-76690 GCF_001672085.1 Anabaena sp. AL93
AGGGTATTCAGGACTTTCCCTGTGGTCACGTCCCAGATTTTGATCGTCTTGTCTTTACTCCCAGAAGCCAGTTTTTTGCCGTCGGGGCTAAATCCCACACTCCTGACCTCACTCTCATGACCTTTGAGGGTATTCAGGAGTTTCCCTGTGGTCACGTTCCAGATTTTGATCGTCTTGTCATTCCTCCCAGAAGCCAGTTTTTTGCCGTCGGGGCTAAATCCCACACTAATGACCTCACTCTCATGACCTTTCAGGGTATTCAGGACTTTCCCTGTGGTCACGTCCCAGATTTTGATCGTCTTGTCATTACTCCCAGAAGCCAGTTGTTGTCCGTCGGGGCTAAATCTCACACTCCAGACCTCACTCTCATGACCTTTGAGGGTATTCAGGACTTTCCCTGTGGTCACGTCCCAGATTTTGATCGTCTTGTCTTTACTCCCAGAAGCCAGTTTTTTGCCGTCGGGGCTAAATCCCACACTCCTGACATAACCCTCATGACCTTTCAGGGTATTAACTGCTAAGGCTCTATTTTCCGGCTTTTCATCACGCTGCAAATATACTGCTTGCCTTAATGCTGCTATCGTTGGTACTTGAGTATCAGATTTTGCCCAAGATGCCAGTTTTAGTTTTCCACCAGCCTTCAAGCCTTCTATTAAGGCGTTTCCGGTGTCTTTTAAGGCAAACTGGGCTTCACTAGATTTAGTTAAGGCTTGAATTGCATTAATATCAGCTTGTTGTTTTTGCGTTTCTGCCCTCTTTGCAGCATCCCAAGCTGTGACTGTTAGCAAGGTTAATGCTATTCCTGCGGCTACTGAACCTGCAAGGGCAATTTTGAGAAAGCGATTCAGTTTAGCTTCACCGATTTTTCTTTGTTGTTTTTCCCATTCTAGTTTTTGGCTGAGTGGTTCTTGTTGCTGACGAATAAAAGCTGCTAAATAATCATGAACTAATTGATAACGGTCTGCGGTGGTTTCTGGTAACAACACCACTAAACCAGATTTGACAAATATTTCTAATACTAAATCTAAGTTATTCTCAGTTTCATTTTTATCTCGTTCTAATAATGATTGTAAATTTTCTTCTAATTCTGCCTTAGTCTTTAACGGTCTTGTTCCTTGTTCGTCTGTGAGAAAATAAAGTAATAATTCCGCAAGTTCTTGATTTTTCTTACCGCAATCATTAACTATTTCCCCTAAATAACGTTTAACTAATTTTTGCTTGTTACCAATTTGCTGATATGCGGCTAATGTGGTAATTTTTTCTGTTTCTAATTGCGCTCCCACAATTTGTAATTCAATGGGACGAACTGAACCTACTTCTCCCGCTAAATCTTCTACCAGCCGATTAATTAAATCCGGTTCTAACCGAAAAGTTGTTTTTTTAGTTAAACTCTCAATCGTAGTTTTAGCATTTTCTGGGGTTAAATTCCCTAATTTATACAGCACATTTTTACTCAAAATACCATCACCAATAATATTCATGTCGGTGATTTCATCACATTCTAATAAAAGATGTAAATAATCTACCCGCAAAGATAAAATTACTCGCAAAGATCCAATATTTTTATGATTTAGACATTTCCCTAAAAACTGAAAAAACTCTGTTCTAGCTTTATCGTCAGGACACACAAAGAAAAATTCTTCAAATTGGTCAAAGATTAATACTGTTCTTCGGTATTTTTCAATTTCTACCAATTTTAAAATAAACTGTTCCTGAGTATCTAATTTTAAATCTTCTGATTTTAAGTTTTCTGGTAATACATCTAATAGTTCTTTTGCTAATTCTGTAAACCAACTATTATAAACTCTAATCGTCACAGGTAAATTATCTTGAAAACCTATGGCTTTATTTTCCAATGCAGGAATTAACCCAGCATTAACTAGAGAACTTTTTCCAACTCCTGACTGTCCATGAATGACAATAATTTTTTTATCAGTTCTACCAATTCTTGCTAGTAATTCATCTACATCTATTTTCCGTCCAGATGCTTCAATTTCTGGAGAAATATTTTCTTTATTCACAAAAGATGTATTTTTTGCTGGTTTTAACCAACCTGCACCAATAAACGCCCGCAAACCAAATTGTTGTTCAATAGAACGAGATTGTAATTTGGTATTAAAAGCTTCCAGATATTCTGTTTTTTGAAATAATAGTTTTTGTAAAAGATTGAGAATTTTAACATAAAGCTTGGGGTGATTATTGATAACCCCAATATCTTTAGCAAATTTTAAATTACTAATTGCTTGTTCATATTGTTGTAATTTTTCTTGAGCTTGTGCTAGAATTAAAAATAGACTTTGACGATAATAATTTAGTAGGGGTAATTCATGAATTACCCCTATCCCTTGATTAGCAATTTTTGCTGCTTCTTGAAAATTTGATTGTTCAAAATTAGCTATTGCTAAAAATAGATAATCTTCCGCTATTTTCAAGATATTATTTTCAGCTTGATGTATTTCTAAAGCTTGTTGAGATAATATTTTTAATTGTTCCCATGCTTGTAAATCTTGGAGAATTAACCCAAATCTTGATAAAGAATTAGCAATTAAATCCAGACGTTGAGCATTTTTAAACTTTTCTAACGTTCGTTGTAAATAATTCCCAACTTCTCCCCCTTCCCTAGCGGGGAAGGGAGTTGAGGGGTTAGGTCTTAATTTTTCATAATTGCAAATTGTCAGATTATAAAGTATTTTCCCTTGAATTTCTAAATTATCCGTTGTTTGCCAAAAATCCCAACTTTGTTGATAGTAATTAATAGCTGTATCTAATTGTTTTTTGTTATATGCAATAAATCCTTTTAGAAAATTACAATTAGCTGCAAATTCTGGTTCTAAATCTTGACCATTTTTTTGTAAGTCTTGTAATGCTAATTCAAGTTCTTGTAGATTTACATTCAAATCATCATTTAAGACTTTATCTATTATTGATTTGAGTAAATTAATTAATTCATCGAAAGGAAGAGAAAAATTGATAGTAATTCCCCAACTTTCTAAATCAGGTGCAGATTCCATGATTTGTTGATATATTACATCATTAATCCATAGCACTACCGGATATGGACAATTATTTCTAAATTCTTCCCTGACTTGATTAGCTGAACTAAACATCTTTGATAAATTCGGTAAAGATTCCCAACCGACAATCATTAATGCTGCAATTTCCTGATCAAATTCTGCTTGAATAGCATTATACAATGTTCTTTCTGATGTTTGTAGCCGTAAAATCTGAATTTCAATCTGACATATTTGCTGCAATTCTTGAATAAGTTGATTTTGTAAATTGATATAATTGCACTTAGCCAAAATCAGCTTAAATTCTCCCGCAGAAGCTTCTAAAGACCATGCTAAATCTTCTAGTTGTTGTGAGTTGGTCATAGTGTTAATTTGTGATAAGAAAGATCCCTAACTTCTGACTTTGTAATTGGTTAATTGAGATATAAGAACCCCACCCCCAACCCCCTCCCCGCAAGCGAGGAGGGGGCTATGATAATATATCTTAATCCTATTAATCCTCAAATCCTGGAAATCCTGATTCTGACAAAATATTAATCCTGCAAATCCTTTAATCCTGGAAATCCTGATTCAGACAAAATCCTCATTCAGACAATTTTTCCGATTCTGCTAAAATCGGATTGATATCAAACCATAATTCACCTTGATCTCGATATTCAAAGACAAATCTACTGCGGATTAATTTCTGATATCCTAAATCATCACTAACTTCTTTAGTTTCTTTGACATGACGTAATAATTGCCATTCTTCAGCAGAAAGTCTTAATGAGAAGTCGTTACGTTGGTCACGAATAATCTGCTCTAAAGTGTTACCCTGGAGAGGAAATTTTTTATCTTTCATAATCCAGGGGTTTAATAACTTTAAAATATCGCGCACATGACCACCGCTAACCTGACACAAACGGTCTAAAGTTGCTGGAGTATCAAAAATGTCGGTAATTTTATTTAAGCGGTCTTCTGGGGCTAAATTAGGAAATGCTCTAGCTAAAATCATCTGTCGCATTAGCGCTAATCCCCGTTGATGGATGCTACCATCTGAATAGTTAACAGGAACCATTGGTAATATTTTTGGGCGTTCTGGAAATCGTTGAGTTAGTATGCCATATTCATTGGAAAATTTCAAAGCTAAAGGCATGGTATAAATGACATGACAATTAAGTTGAGTTAGATATTCACCTTGGTCTACAAATATATATTCTTGTTGTGTGCGACCCCAGGGTTTAACCGTGTTCTCTATGCGGTCTAGGTTATCAACTATGACAACTAAACCATTTTTACCCTGTTGTTTGAGTTTAGAAATGGCAGGTTCTAAAAGTTCTTGATTAATTGCTTTTATTAAGTTTGTTTTCTGTGGTGCTAAATATTGATTTATTTTGGTTCTTAATGTGGGATCACTTTTCATTTTGGTGGTGATTTCCCCAATACCCAATGACAAAGATAATTTTTGTCCGTCAACAGTATAACCAATATCTTGACCAGCAAATTTACCTTTAACACCTGTAACTTCAGAGTTTAAAATATTCCATGCACCTTGAAGTAATTCCTGAAATTTTTTCGGTTCTTCGAGAACAATTTCCTCAAGACTTTTACTAATGCGACTAGCAATAGCTAAAAATACATCAGCAATATCTACATCTGTAATTTCTAGGTCTTTGCTAGATTCAAAATAGACAACATAAAAATCTGCTGCTTCTAATTCTACCTGCAACCGTAATAATTCTGTGGATTTACCGCAACCTATATGTCCAGTAAATAGGTTACAGGTAGGCTCATCTGGATTCCAAATTGTAATACTATCTTTAAGAGTGCTGATGATATCCTCACCACGCACTTCAGAAAAGTCAATATAACATTTTTGATCTTCTACATTCTGAGCCTTGAGTGTCCGTGCAGGGTTAGTAGCTTTATAAAAATCCTTAATATCCATCTTGTCAGTAGTATGATTGTCTTGGTAGTGATCAAGTATCCCTACTGGCAATAATACTTGTTTCTAAGTAATTAGAAAAGGCTTTTAAACCTAATTTTCTGGATAAAATGGGGATTAAAAGGGCAAAAACTGTAACAAGACTGAACCTAAACTCCCTGCAAAATCCATAAAGCTGGGTTTACCCGTATTAATTGTTTCTGAATAAGCTGTTTTTAATTCTAAAACAAATGCTTTGGCTGTTTGTGTTCCTTCACTATTCTTTTCTTTTTCAAATAGTTCTATTGCTTTTTGAGCATCTTGCAAAGCGTTTTTTCGGTCTAAATTTTGGTAACTAGCGACACCACGAGCTAAATATGCTCCGGCATAGTCTGGTTTAAGGGCGATCGCTTGGCTAAAATAATCAATAGCTGGTTTAAGATTCCCCTTTTCTGCTGCTGCTACACCCCAAGCATAAAAATCTTCTGATTTAGCAATTTGCGAAGGTATTCCTACCGCACCTTGAAAATTTGCACCTGTAATATTCGCACCTTTCAATTCAGCATTCATTAAATAGGTATCTCTTAAATCAGCACCAGTTAAATTTGCACCACTGAGTTTAGCCTCACTTAAATTCACACCAAATAAACTTGCACCGCTTAAATTTGCACCCCGCAAATCCGCACCGGCTAAATTTGCCCGACTTAAATTAGCACCCACAAGATTAGCACCGTTTAAATTTGCCCCAGCTAAATCAGCCATGACTAATCCAGCGTTACCAAGAAAGCATTTTGGACACTTTTTATTTGCCAATAACTGCCTAATATCCTCATAACTTGCAGCTTGAACTGCACCTGATAAGCTCACACTGAGTAAAAATACAGATGTTGCCAAAATTTTACTGTTCATAATTTATTTTTGTATTAATCCAAGTTTTTGGTTTAGTGTGGTCAGTTGTCAGTTGGTAATTATTTCCCCCTGCTCCCTACCCCTCTATCTCTTCCCTATTCAGCCAAGTTTAAACCAATAATACTGATAATGATAAAAGACATAGAGATAATTTTTACAACTGCTGTTTTCTCCGCTACTTGATAAAATTACATTGCTAGTTATCTATCTTTGACAAATGTTCAAAATTTTTACTCATTTTCGCAATTTAGCAATTGTTAGCTTGATCTGTCTGATATTAAGCTGGTCACTTCCCGTCCAAGCTGAGACTAAAATAGACCCCCAACTAGAAAAACAAGTTCTAGAAATTATCCGCAAACACCCAGAAATAATTATTGAATCTGTGGGAGCATATCAGCAGCAACAGCAACAGAATATCCAAAAATCACGGCAAGAATTTATCAATAATTTTCAAGCAAATCCTCAATCCGTAATTGGTGATTCTCCCACAATTGGTGCAACCAAACCAAAAACGGTATTGATAGAATTTTCAGATTTTGAATGTCCTTATTGTGCCGAAGCACATCAAACACTCAAAGATTTATTGGCAAAATATCCGAATAAATTCACCTTAGTTTATAAACATTTTCCCCTTTATCAAATTCATGATCAAGCATTACCCGCAGCTACAGCAGCTACAGCAGCATATAAACAAGGTAAGTTTTGGGAATATCATGATGCCCTGTTTACCAATCAGAAACAATTGGGTGAGACTTTATATTTAGATATTGCCAAAAAGCTCAATTTAAACCTCACAAAATTTGACAATGATCGCAAATTAGCTAATAAATCCATCGAAAAAGACCTATTATTAGCCCAACAATTAGGATTAGGTGGTACACCATCTTTTATTATCACCAGTCCAAATTTTGCTGGACCTGTAAAACTCACAGAAGTAGAAGAAATATTGCAAGGTAAACAATGAAGAAGGAGTCAGGAGTCAGAAGTCAGAAGTCAGGAGTCAGGAGTCAGAAGCAATCAGTCGAGAATTGGGACTTGCCACTGATTAAAGACCACTAAATCTATGATTTGGTGGGGTGCAAAAACGCCGGTTATTCATCCGGCCTTGCTTCCCTGAAAGGGTATTCTAACTCGGTGACTCCTGAATTCCGTTAGCTGAAATCTGATGTTAGGCAATAATTTATACCAATTTAATGGTTGTTGCCAATAAATCTGCACCTTTAGCTAGAGGTAGCACGTATTGATTAACTGTTCTAATTGCAGTAAGTGTAAGGAGTAGTCTTATGAGGAGTGATGAGGATAACTTTTCGCTTCTCAATTCCTCTTTTGAAGCAGGAGTCACCGAGTCAGGAGTCAGAATGAATTAAGTAGGTGGGCGTTAAAAATTGTCGTTACTTCGACTTCGCTCAGTAACCTATGGCAAGGCAAGAGGCAAGAGTGAAGAGGGTTTGGGCGATTTTACTTTTCTTTACACAGATTGGTTTTATTGTGTTCACCTATTTCAAAAATCAAATTATTAATCCGATCATACTTTACATTTAATAGCAAATAAGATTACAACAGGTAATAAGTAGTTATCCAAAAAGATCACTACATTAAACAAAAAACGAGGTTATGAATGCGTTACCTGGGATTTTTGGTATTATTACCTATTACGCTGGCAACAACTTTTTCTGATCAATTACTCAAACATCCAGAATCTACTCTGCCACTGATTGCTAATAAAAATAATCAAACTTCATTAGCACAAACAAATTATCTGTCCACCCTAGAAAAACAAGTAATTGCGGAAACTAACAAAGTTAGAACAAATCCCCGTTCATATATACCTATTATAGAAAATTATAAAAAACGGTTTCAGGGGAATCGCGTCAAGATTTCTAGTAATACCTATTTAATTACCCAAGAAGGTGTAAAACCTGTGGATGAAGCTATAACTTTTTTAAAATCCGTCCGTCCCGTTGGTGCATTACGTAGCTCGAAAGGAATGTCTTTAGGTGCGCGAGATCATGTTAAAGACCAAAGACCAAAGGGCGCAACAGGTCATAATGGTAGTGATGGTAGTAACCCTAGCACTCGCATCAATCGTTATGGTAAATGGCAAAACACTGCTGGGGAAAATATCAGTTATGGACCAAATACAGCCCAAGATATTGTCATGCAACTAATAATTGATGATGGTGTACCTTCTCGTGGACATCGGAAAAATATTTTTAATCCATCTTTTCGGGTAACTGGTGTGGCTTATGGTTCTCATAAACAGTACAGAACTATCTGTGTAATTACTTATGCTGGTGGTTATATAGAAAAATAGATTTTTGATTCTCAAGATTTACACGGAAGATTTATGATTAACCCATAGCGTCTATCTTCCACCTGTAGGTAATCAATGACTCAGGCAAATTTGACCATTCTCTCCGATTTAGAACAGAAAGTAATTGCCGAAATGAACCTGGTGCGGACAAATCCTGCCGCTTATATACCACTTCTAGAAAGCTGGAAACAGAAATTTGAAGGCACAAAAATCAAAATCGCGGCAAATTCCTATTTACAAACCAAAGAAGGAGTTGTAGCTGTTGATGAGGCGATCGCTTTCCTTAAATCTACCACTCCCATCATTGTCTTACATCCCTCCACAGGAATGTCTTTAGCCGCAAAAGATCACGTCAAAGACCAAGGCGTAAAAGGTGGTATCGGTCATAATGGTAGTGACAGCAGTGATCCCTTTACCCGTTTAAATCGTTATGGTCAATGGCAAAGCACCGCCGGCGAAAACATCAGCTATGGTCAGAAAACAGCCCCAGATATCATCATGCAATTGATAATTGATGATGGAGTCCCCTCCCGTGGCCATCGCAAAAACATTTTTAACCCAGCTTTTCATACAACTGGCGTTGCTTACGGCAATCACATCACCTATGCAACTATGTGTGTAATTACTTACGCTGGCGGTTACATCGAAAAATAAATAACGTAGGGGCGCAGGGTCTACGCCCAATAAAGAGTTAACCTTTGCGCCTTTGCTTCTTTGCGCCTACCCTGCGGGATCTCTAAGAGAGATTGCGCGAAACATAACTTATATGGACATTTATGGGAAATCACACACCTAGAACCGTACCACTTAACTTCTACACCCAAGGTCAAGGATTTCCCATACTTGGTTTACATTACATGGTCATCCTGGTTCGGGACGTAGCCTTGCCATCTTCACCAATCATTTATCACAACGCTACCAAACCATTGCCCCAGATTTACGCGGATACGGCAAAAGTCGGTTTCAGGGTAAATTTGCAATGCAAGACCATTTAGACGATATAGAAGCCCTATTAGATCGGTTAAAAATAGAAAAATGCTTAGTATTGGGATGGTCGCTAGGAGGCATTTTAGCGATGGAACTAGCCATGCGTCTACCCCAACGCATCACAGGCTTAATTTTAGTAGCCACAGCCGCTAGACCTTGGGGCAATCATCCCCGAATTTCTTGGCAAGACAATATTTATACAGGAATTGCAGGTATATTAAACTATATAAAACCCAGTTGGCAATGGAATATTAATACTTTTGGCAAGCGATCGCTCTTTCGCTACTTGATTCAACAACACACATCCACAGCTTACAATTACATAGCTAGGGATGCCCTACCAGCCTACTTACAAACCTCATCAGCCGCTACAAATGCCCTCTACAGTGCCATTAGAGCAGGTTATAATCGCACCCCAGACCTTTGGCAAATTCAATGTCCCAGCCTAGTGCTTGCTGGTGAACAAGATCGCCACATTACCGCTGATGCCAGTTTAGAAACAGCCCGACACATTAACAACTCCCAATGGCAATGTTACCCCAACACAGCCCATCTTTTTCCTTGGGAAATACCCCAACAGTTATTAGGAGACATTGACAATTGGTTAGCCAATAACCACCAAATCATGAAAGTTTAAATTAGGCATAACTCGTTCCCAGGATTAGCCTGGGAACGATAACAGCCTCTGGAATTGGTAATTAGACTAATTTTGACCGCTAAAGACAGGCTTTACTTTACGGTCAATCCATTCCCCCAAATCTTCAGCAATTGTTAAAACAGTAGGCTTACAGCGTTTGATATTCACTATAATTCCCTGCGCCCCTTCAATTTCCAAATCCTCTACATAGCCATTGCTGGCTTTAGTAGCTGCCGCAGAACTGAAAAATGGACCGAAGTAGTATGTACAACTGGGATTTTGTGTAACAACTTCTACCCACCAAGCAAGACCGAGTCCATTGAATGTGCTAATTAACCTCTCTTGGAAGTTATGCCAAATCGTTGTCATAGTTTTCGCCGATTTATAAACGTGATAACTGGGCGTGTGCAAATAGATTAAATTTATTGTCTTTTACAGTTGCTGACTTCGCAGACAAATATCCACGAGATCAGCTTTTGTACTATTGTTTTTTCAAAGCAATTGTCTGTAGTTTATCAAGATACAGTGTATTCTGCGATTTTTGACGATAAATTTCGTAAAGTGCCATACCAGTTGCCACCGACGCATTGAGGCTAGGAGTCTTACCTTGTAAGGGAATAGACACCAAAACATCACAGGAACGTTGTGTCAACATCCCCAGACCTTCGCCTTCACCACCCACAACTAAAACCACCGGTCCGCTAAACTTAACACTTTGTAATGGTTCGCTACCTGTAACCGCAGTTCCATAAATCCAAAAGCCTTGTTCTTTTAACTGTTCTAAAGCGCGACCCAGATTGACAACTCTAGATACAGGAAAGGTTTCTAATGCACCTGCTGCCACTTTTACGACAGTAGAAGTAATTCCCGCTGCTCTTCTTTGGGGAATCACCAAACCATGAGCGCCAATAGCTTCCGCCGTGCGAATAATCGCCCCTAAGTTATGGGGATCAGTAATACCATCAGCAACTACAATGACAGGATCAGTAATAGATTTGGACTTAGCAATCAGGTCTTCTAATTCAATATAGGCATAAGGAGCAATTTGAGCCGCTATTCCTTGGTGGTTAGCGCGACCAGTAATTTGGTCTAACCGCATTGGTTCAACTTCATCAATCACTGCGCCATTATCCTTGGCTTGCAAAATCAAATGATGGAATCTGGGATCATAACGAAGACGAGTAGTAATCCAAAGACGGTTAATACTGCGTTCATTTTCCAACGCCGTCAAAACTGGATGACGACCATAGATTAAATCAGTCTCTTCTGTGGATGTAATTTCTGGAAGTTCCTGGGAAGACTGATAAGAAGGACGATATCTACTGGTGAAGGATTTACCTTCATTTGCTAAGGTGATTTCTGAGGATGGTTCAGAACCATAGCGAGATGTCCGAGGTTTAACTGAGAATGATTTACCTTCTCTGTCTCCTCTACCTTCTGGGGATGGTTCAGAACCGTAGCGAGAGCGGGGTTTAACTGAGAATGATTTACCTTCTCTGTCTCCTCTCACTTCTGGGGATGGTTCAGAACCGTAGCGAGAGCGAGGTTTAACTGAGAATGATTTACCTTCTCTGTCTCCTCTACCTTCTGGGGATGGTTCAGAACCGTAGCGAGATGTCCGAGGTTTAACTGAGAATGATTTACCTTCTCTGTCTCCTCTACCTTCTGAGGATGGTTCAGAACCATAGCGAGAGCGGGGTTTTGCGGAATAGGATTTACCTTCTCTGTCTCCTCTAACTTCTGGGGATGGTTCAGAACCGTAGCGAGAGCGAGGTTTAGCAGAATAGGATTTACCTTCTCTGTCTACCCTAACCTCTGGGGATGGTTCAGAACCGTAGCGAGAGCGGGGTTTTGCAGAATAGGATTTACCTTCTCTGTCTCCTCTAACTTCTGGAGATGGTTCAGAAGCATAGCGAGATGTCCGGGGTTTAACGGAAAGGGGTTTACCATCACTTTTGCCTTGATTACGGCTAGGTTGAGGCACAACGCGTTTGCCCTTGATTTTCACTGGCTGACCACGTTTTGGTTGTCCGCCGGCATGATTTTTCTTTGGTTGACTTGTCATAACAGTATTGAGGTTTGATTTAAATGAGTGAACAGCCCGATGACATCAATTTAATGAACCATTACAAATCAGTAACAATCGCCAGATGTAGCTTCTCACTATTTCTCTAGGGGAAGTTTTTGTAATAGCTCGGTTAAACGGGGGTAATCAGTAAGATATAGGTAGCCAACTAAGGTTTCTAAACTAGTTGCCTGTTGATAAATTTCGGGATTTAGTCGTTTATGACGACTCGTAGCAGAGTTACGACCTCTGCGAACAATTTCTAATTCGTTACTCCTCAAGTAAGGAGTTAACATTCGCAAATGTAGCGCTTGTGTTTCTGCTCTTACCTGATCCACTACGGAACGATGGTAATTTTCCAATCGTTGTTGTGGCCACAGATAAAACATTCTAACATATAATTCGTAAATTGCGTCCCCCAAGTAGGCTAATGCTGAAGGAGATATCTGTTTTATTTGGGCTGGGGATATTTGCTGGGGTAGTTGCGTCGCATTTACCAACCACGGGTAAATCTCTGATGAATGCTGTGTAGCGGTTTCATCTTCTTCGTGTTCGCCTGTTTCCTCCTTGGACTTCACAGATTAATCATTCCTTAAGAAAGCACTACATCGGGAGACAATTTTTGCCGTCATTATCTAAAACAACTTAAATTATATTTAACTCTCAACATAATACATTAAATGGGGGTTCTTCTTTGAGATGGGGGTGTGTAGTTGAATGAGATCCAGAATCTGAGATAAAAGCCATACGGAAAGAGACTCCTAACTTCTACTGTAATCCAAAAATTAAGCTATCCAGATTTGACATCGGATAGCTTAATTTAGATTTTCCATTCAAGCAATCAATCTGCTGGGATGTTTTCTAGGGCTGCCTCAACTGAAACTTGTAGGGAGAGAAACTTTTCTAAACGAACAAGCTTAACCGTTTGGGTGACACGAGCATTAGTGACAATTTGGAAACTGCCTTCACTTTGAGATTCAGGTTTAGCCAGTTTGGCTAGTCTTACAAGCGCACCTAAGCCAGAGCTATCCACAAAGTCAATACGTGAGAGGTCTAAAATGATGTTTTTTGGACCTTCCTCGATTTTACTGCCAATTACTTTAGTGAATGTCGGCTCAGAGAAAGCGTCTAATAAACCTGTGAGGCGTAATAGCTGACAGCTATCGCGGACTTCGCGTGTACCTCTCAGGCTCACGGTTAGATTTAATGGTTCAGCTATGATTTTCTCCTCGTTCTTTTTACTAAAAGTAAACGTTCTAGTATAGATGGTTTTTGAGCAATTTGTCTATGTTGGGAACTGGCAAAATTTTTTACTAGTTACCAATGTCCATCATGACCTGGGAATTTTAGATTTTAGATTTTAGATTTTTTGGGGTTTATGGGTTTATGCTTTACCTCTGCTGGCATGAATCCAAGTTTGTGAATTTGACACTCTCACTGGCTAAAGCCACTGAGATTCTTGGTTCAACGAGTCCACTTAACTTAGAACCCTTGCGGTATCTAAGCCAGAGGTGGTTCTCTCCCCAAGCGTTAACTTTCCCCCTGCCCGAAGGTAGTTGCATTACTGCAAATTTTGATTGAGTTTAAATTCTGTGTCGTCTAGCTCCCATGAAGATTTTACCTATTCGGAGGGCAGTCACTAGAACTATGGAATAGAACCCCATATCAACAAGAGTCAAGGTACAGATTGCGGTTAGGCAGTTAGGTTTTTATACAGGTTGATTACCATTCCTGTTGTGAACAGTATAACACCATTGAGAGCAAAGATAACAAAACTTCGCGCACCTCAACCAATCTTCATGAAAAAAAGACTCTATGCGGTTAAAACCGCACGAGCGGTCATTGAGCTTGTCGAAGTGTCGCTTGTATCTCAGGTCTAAAGACACGCTCGCTTTACGCTTACCGGATGCTCTTCTAAAATCGGCAATCCCAAATCTAAAATTTATTGCCGTGCTGCTTGCATTTTTAGTACAAACTGCTCAAATAAGTAATCGGCATCATGGGGTCCAGGACTGGCTTCTGGGTGGTACTGGACAGAAAACACAGGTAGGGTCTTGTGACGGACTCCAGCTACGGTCAGATCATTGAGGTTCAAATGGCTGATTTCAACTGTGGCTGTGGGTAAGGAGTCTGGGTTCAAGGCAAAACTGTGGTTTTGGCTGGTAATTTCCACTCTTTCTTGTAAGCCGGCAGGTTGATTTAAACCGCGATGTCCAAATTTTAGTTTAAAGGTTTCTGCTCCCAGGGCATGACCTAAAATTTGGTGTCCCATGCAAATGCCAAATATGGGTTTTTGGCTCTCTAGCAAGGCTCTGGTGGTGTTGATACCTTCTGTGACGGCGGCGGGGTCTCCTGGTCCGTTGGAGAGGAAAATACCATCTGGATTGTATTTGAGAATTTCTTCTGGTTGTGTATCGGCAGGAACAACTATGACGCGACATCCATAACTGGCGAGACGGCGTAAGATATTCCGCTTGACTCCAAAGTCTAGGGCGACGACGGTGAAGGTTTCGCTAATTTTAGCTACGGCTTCGGGGTTGAATTCCCAAGGGGTGGTTGTGGCTTCCATCCATTCGTAAACGGTTGGTGTGGTGACTTCTTTGACTAGGTTTAAGCCTGTCATGTTGGGTGCTGCTTGTACCATTTCTAACAATTCTGTTTCGTCGAGAATTGCGGTGGAAATGCCGCCATTCATGGCTCCAAACATCCGAATTTTCCGGGTGAGGGCGCGGGTATCTATGCCGTAAATACCGGGAATGTGGTGCTGTTGCAGGTAGTTGGGTAGGGATTGGGTGGAACGCCAGTTACTAGGTTTATGACATATATTGCGAGCGATCGCTCCTTTAATATGGGGTTGATTTGATTCTTCATCTTCGGAATTAATACCAGTGTTTCCTATTTCGGGATAGGTAAAAATGACGATTTGTCCACAGTAACTAGGATCGGTTAACACTTCTTGATATCCGGTCATACCAGTGTTGAACACGATTTCGCCAATGGCAGTTCCTGTAGCGCCGAAAGACCAACCACGATAAGTAGAGCCATCTGCTAGGACAAGTAGAGCAGGTACTGCGTCAGATAAGGACATAGATCATTTGTAATTAGTAATTGGAGAGAAAAGAGGGTTTTATATCTTCTATAACTTATTTTTTTAGAAGACAGCAAAGGTATATCTTCTCATGGTTTATGAAGGTGGAGAGTCTATATCTACAATATTCATTTCTATAATTGTCAGTTGCTCTTTCAAGTCCTGGTCGCTAGGTCTTTTAGGGTATTCTTCATGGGTATAAACCCATACAGGATAGACAGAACAAGAATTTTGATGAACAACATACATAAATCGGCCTCTACGAGAAGCACCTTGAAGTTCTGGCATCAAAAACCGAATTTTTCTAAATTCAAAATCTGGTTTGTAAGCACCTTTAGGAAAATTCTCGCTATCTGATTCATCAAAAAGCGGATCTTTTGCAAGAGTCTCTATATACTTTTGTATCAAAGTCTCAAATGAATCTCTAGCTCTTTTATTTTTTTTGTAGTGAGTTTTAACAAGTTTAACAAGACTAATCTCAAACTTCTGCAATGGCCTTATCGAATATATTTCGCAACCAGGCACTACTATCCTCCGGCTTTACTTCTGGAATCCGTTCGTAATTTAAACGCAATTCCTCTAAAGTATCAGATAAAACAGCCTGATAGCCGGGATCATCTTGCTCAATACAATCAAGAATTGTATCAACCAAGAAATCAATAGCATCAATACAAGCATCAAAAGATTCTCTTTGGGAGCTAAGATTCAAAAAAAGCAAATAAATTTTTGATTTGAGGATATCCAAAAACCCTGTAGCTCCCTGCGTTGGTTCAATAAAAGAGTAGGCAAAATCTGTTAAGTAATCACGTTGTTCAGAAGATAAATTGTTCCATTCAGTCTTGATCTCTCTAGATGCTTTCTTTAAACGTGAAGCAATTTCATCAAATTTTGAAGTAGAAGCAACCTTCTTACCCCGAACTTGATAAATTTGCTCAAAATCAATTAACACTGCGCTAGACATGGTTAATACCTCTACTTGTATATAAATGACAACCTTAAATACCTTTCTAGAGAATATAACTCCTCACGGATAATATCTGGATAATGCCAAATAGACAATATATTCTACATATTGATCGAAAACTCAAAACCTTCCTGTCATTACTATACAATCCTTTACAAAAAAATCATGTATATGTATATAAAATTACCAGAAATTCCCAATCAAAACTTTAATTTTAAAATGATTCAATAGTCAAGCATTTTTAATTGGGTGGGAGGAGTACACTTGGGAAGAGCAGCCAGGGCGGTTAAAACATTCACTATGCTTCAGTATTTTTTGTCCCGGACAGCCCTCATTTTTTGTTCCGTTAGTTTAGCGGTTTTGACTGTTGCTTGTAATCAAGATCAGCAGACAAAGATAGCTGGTGAGTCTAAACAATCTTTATCAAATGGGAGTTTGGCAGCTATCCGTTCTTCCAGTCAACGTAAACAACTGTTAGCTAGTCCAAATTCAACGCCACGAGCATCTGCTTCCACCCAATTAAGTTCTTTGGAAATGGCACTAGATAAAGCTGCTGGTGCTAAAAGTATCAGCCAATCCGCTGTATCTGTGGATGATTGGAAGTTGGTGGTGAATCAGTGGCAAGATGCGATCGCTCTGATGAAGCAAGTTAGGCGCAATAGTGGCAATTTTGCCTTTGCTCAACGTCAAATCCTTGAATACCGCCGTCAAGTTGCCTTAGCTCGCCGGAAGGCTTACCCCAAAAATTTAGCATCTTCTGTAACTCAGCCGCAATCAGTGGTCATTGAGGTTCCTCAACTACCGGGTAATGGGATAATTTCGGCTCGTCCCTCTGATAAAGCTCTAAAACCATCCTTATCTAAATCTAAGCCTAGTTTCTCGCCACTACCCACCCTCCCTCGCAACCACGAGGTATTTATTGCCCCAATTAAACGGCGAGTTGGTGGTACACCAATTATTGAAGTTACTTTCAATGGGACACAGCAGTTTGAGATGATTGTAGATACGGGGGCGAGTGGGACTGTGATTACCCAGAAGATAGCAGCGGCTTTGGGTGTAGTTACTGTCGGCAAAGCTAAAGCGAATACTGCCAGTGCCAAAGCGGTAGAATTCCCCATTGGCTATCTTGATTCTATGGAAGCCGGGGGCATGATCGTAAATAAGGTCCCAGTAGCGATCGCTGGTACAGAATTAGAAACAGGACTTTTAGGACATGACTTTTTCGGTAATTACGATGTAACTATCAAACGTAATGTCGTAGAATTTCGTCCCCAAGGCCACTCAGAAGCTAATCCTTCAGAAAATCCACTAAATGTTCCAGCTTTGTCCAAGGGCTACCGCTTTGTAAAATTTCTTTAGCTACAGTCACCCCTTGGGCATGATTTAGCCAGGGAACTACACCTGCTACTTGCAATGCCAGGGAAGCATTTAACGCCACTATATCTTGTTGCGCTTGTGTGCCTTTCCCTTGCAAAACTTTTTTAAGAATCACCGCATTTTCTTGTGCGTCACCACCCTTAACAGCGGTAATGGGAGCAGGAATCACACCAATTTCCTGGGGATCAACAGTAGTTAGGAATACTTTACCATCTTTTAAAATCGCCAAATCGGTAATATCGCCCAAACCAGCTTCATCTAATTTTTCTCGTCCATGGAGAACCACCGCTGTTTGTGTTCCCAAGAGATTTAAGGCTTCAGCAACGGTTTCTATCAGTTGAGGATCAAAAACACCAATTACCTGACCAGTAGGATTCAGGGGATTTACTAAAGGTCCTAGTAAATTAAACACAGTCCGCACTTTGAGATTTCGCCGTAATGGGGCAACGGCTTTCAGGGCTGGATGCCACCCAGGGGCAAATAAAAATGTAATTCCTACCTCTTGCACTGCTGCTTGGACTTTTTCACTGGCAGCAGTCAAATTTACTCCCAAGGCTTCTAAAACATCCGCGCTTCCCGTGAGACTGGAAGCAGAACGACTACCATGTTTAGCCACAGGTACACCAGCAGCAGCCACTACAAAGGCGACAGCGGTGGAAATATTAAAGGTTGATGCCCCATCACCACCTGTACCACAAGTATCAATTAACCGTTGGGACGGTGTTTCCCCGCCCTTGTTCATGGATATAGAAGACAGGGATTTTAATACTTCTGCCATTCCTGTTAATTCTTCAGCACAAATTCCTTTAAAGTTCAAGGCCATTAAAATTGCCCCTGACAGTTCTGGGGGAATCGTTTCATTTATCCATCCTTGCATCAATTCTGCGGCTTGAGTCCGGGATAATGATTGCCGTTCCAATAATTGTTTGAGTAAGTTAGACCAAATAGTAAAATCCATTGTTCGGCTTTTTTATGATGTTGAATGTGATTTTACCAGATTTAGAGGTTTAGATCCCCGACTTCTTTAAGAAGTCGGGGATCTGATAATTACTAATAAATAGTTCTTTGCCTTTTTCGGCTTTTTTTTGTTTATAGTTATTCATGCCATATTGTAATTCCCATGTAATGATATTTGCCCATTTAAAGTTTTCTCTGATTTCTGGGCAATCGTCATAGGTAATTAACCAGTTATGGGGACATTGTTTTAAATTTGAAGCAAATCTTTGATGATCAAATCCTGTATGTAAATCTCCTTTTTTTCCATATAATTTAGATTTTTCGGCTTTAACATAAGGAGGATCTAAAAATATGAATACTTCTTTTCCTGGTTCATTAATCAGATGGCTATAATCTAAGTTAGTAACTTTGATATCTTGTGTTAGTATATTTTCTAATTTTTCTAGTCTATCTATTGATGAATTGGTAAATCTTTTATGAAAAGATTCTAAAGAAAATCCACCGGATTCTATAGTTCCAGAAAATGTAATTCTATTCAGAACAAAAAACCGGACCGCTCTTTCTAACTCTGATAAGGTGTTAACATTTACATGAGCTAATTCGGCAAAAAGTAATTTTCCATCTTGAGAATTTTCTTTAACTTGACGAACTGCGGAAACTAATTTTGGTAAATCAGATTTTGCCAAATGCCAAAATAAAAATAATTCTGGGTTTAAATCGTTAATGGAAATCTTTAAATTGGGAAATCGTTGTTTGAGATAAATGAAAACTGAACCACCACCAACAAAAGGTTCTCTGAATTCAGAAAACTTTTCTGGAAGACATTCAGCGATGCTTTTAATTGCTCTTGATTTTCCACCAGGATAACGGAGAGGACTTTTGATATTCATGTTATTTGAGTTTGCAGAGGGAATATAGCAGAATTCAGGATTCAGTAAAACAACATTTATTGTAGGTTGGGTTGACGCAAGGAAACCCAACAAACTCTTACTATATTACTGCGAATGTTGGGTTTCACTTCATTCAACCCAACCTACTGTTCGGCTTTAAATTTAGATCCTGTACCTAATTAATCTGCAATTTGCTGTAATATAAATCCTATGTTTTAATATACTCAGCTAAAATTAGCTTTTGTGGAAACTTACTATATCAACTTATGAATCGTTCAGCCCCCTATCAACCATTAATATTCCGAATCCTGCATGGTATAAGCGGGATTTTAGGAATTGGTGCAATTATTAGCGGATTCTTAGTTTACAATACTTTTGACAAAAGATTTGGATATATCGCAATTCCCAAAATCAATCCTATACAGGATATTCATGGGACATTAGCAGTATTTTTCTTGATTTTACTGCCATTTTTTGCTGTTTATAGTTTTCATGCTGGAAAAAGACGACTGTTACAACCAGACTCTATCCAAAATCTAACTCAATTTGGTAAACCAATTTGGTGGGTAAGTCTGCAACGTTTAGTGAATACTAAAATGTTGCTTGCTGCTGTTTTAGTGGTGGTATCTGGGAGAATGATGAAGGAAGAATGGCTACCACTAGGAGAACTTGATCATGTTTGGTATTATGCTCATCTCATAGCTTGGGTAATCATAATTTTTTGTTTAGCAATTCATGTTTTGATGTCGGCTAAAGTTGGTGGTGCGCCATTATTATTATCAATATTATCCTGGAAATTCCGTCCAGAAGATAGTCCTACTAACTGGTATAGTCGTCTCTGTGTTTGGTTGGGTAATTTTTCCCATAATCTTCGGGAAGAAATTAATCAGTTTATGAAGGGTGGTTTATTATTGCAAATTATTGAGGTAATTGTCTTAGGGGGAATTATCTCAGCATTTATTTTACCTTTGTTTTTTTCTGGTGGTCAATAATTGACAAATTGAACAAAATTAAGAGTTCTCCAATTAAAAAAATATCTCAAAATTTCTTGTGGTGCGGGCATCTTGCCCGCTAATAATACAAGGACGGGCAAGATGCCCATCCCACAACATTGGATTATCTTTTTTGTGGAGTTCTCTAAATAACATTATCTTCTGCTTTAACAAGTCATGTATGTTTTTTGTTAAAGATTATTCGTAAACCATTGCCTTAACCGAACAGTCTTGTCTGTTTTTGTTGTATCAGTGGTGGTGGTTTCTGGGTTTTGTGTTATAACCCAGTTGTGAAAATGAACTCAAACGAAAGACTACTCTATGGAACCAGACAAGCTGGCGCGATTGAAAGAGTACGGTGAATTTATCCTCCGCAAAATTGACTCAGTTCCCCAACGCCCTTCCCAAGAGGAAGATTGGGTTCCCACTAGCCTTGATGATTGTCTGTTGCGGCTGCGAGAGGCGGCACAGAAAACTGTTGAACTAGCCAACTCACCAGTGAAAATTGGCGTAATGGGGGAGTTTAGCAGCGGAAAAAGTTTGCTGCTAGGCAGTCTGATTGGTTATGCAGATGCTTTACCTGTGAGTGAAAATCCGACAACAGGTAATGTCACAGCTATTCATATTAAAACCCAGGATGATTTTGCAACTACTCAAGTAAATAATTATACGGTGGAATATTTATCCCATGAAGGGGTAAATGAGTGCTTACACTTCATTCTCAAAGAAGCAAACCGTCGCGCTACGTCCGCTGGGGTGACACCTTTACAGGTAGCTAAAATTAAAACCGGTAAGGATATCAGTATTTGGTGTGAGGAAGTTTGGAAAAGCTCAAATAATTTAGAGTTGCGTTATTTGGTGCGGGAGTTAGTGTTATTTTTGCGGGCTTATCAGGCTTATGGTGAGGCTTTATGCGGTCGCTTTTACCAAATTGATGGCATTACTGCTCGTGAGGGTTTACAACTGGCAGAAATGCCAATGGCGATTCAATCTCTCAAGTTTGAGGATTTACCAGCGGCGAATGTTCGCTTACCAAATGCGCCACAACGATTAGGAACGCAATTATTACAAACCAGTTTTCTCTTAATTCGTCGCGTTGATATTGAAGTGAAAATATCACGGGAAATTTGGGATGTTACGGGTGCAGAAGAATTTGTGTTGTTGGATTTTCCGGGGTTGGGTGCTGCTAATTCTGGGGCTAGGGATACATTTTTATCGTTGCGAGAATTGGCACAAGTACAGACAATTCTAGTCTTACTGAATGGTAAATCACCGGGGAGCGATCGCGCCCATAAAATCTTCACAATGATGCAGCAACAACGCCCAGGACAAGACCTCAAGGATTTAATTCTCGTCGGTGTGGGACGTTTTGATCAACTGCCTTTAGAAAGTGAAGGTGGAGAAAGAGAACTAGATTTATTAATTAATAATCAATCTGATTCTCAACCGTTACAAACAAATACAGTTTTCCAAAAATTAAAAGTTCTCAAAACCATTATTGATGGAGCGGAAGCATTTACCAGTCAAAAAGACAGAATTGTTTTATTATCACCCCTGTTAGGATTAGCTGAATTAGCCAAACGTTCTGGTCAAGTGAAAGCAGGTTCTGAGGAATTTCTCGCTAATTTAGATTATCCAGAATATCTGGAAAGACCGAAAAAATTACAACAGAAATGGAGAGATTTAAGTGAATCTTTATTAGCAGCAGATGGGAGAAATCAATTAGGGAAACAATTGGGTTATTTTGCTCAAGATGGTGGTATTAGTAAATTAAGAGAACTAATTCAAACTCATGTTGCTAATCACGGACTAAAGCAATTATATGAAGATACCCGTCGGGCGGCTGATGGTATTCGTCAACAACAAGAATATCTCAAAGAAATTATTGCCGAAATTCACGAACAAGGTATACCAACAGTTGATACTCCGGCTTTACTAGAATTGAGATTAGCTATAGAAAGTTTAGATAGAACCTACAGAAACTTTCAAAAAGATTTAGGTAAAGAACAGTTGAAAGACCGCCGAGGTATTGTAGTTACTGATGTCATTAAAGATGAACTAACTTTAAAAATTTTGAATTGGAGTCAGTGGACATTATTATTTAATAAAATCCAAAATGGCACAATTACCTTAGCAGAATTTAAAGGTGCAGCGGGGAAATTATTTGATAGAGGAAATCGGGTTAATACCTCCATACCGACTAAGAGTGATGACTTTTATCCAGCCTTTGAGAAAACAGTTAGAGAACTGGAGAACTTTGCGAGCGATCGCATTCGTCAAGCCGTGATAGACTTATTAAGCTCATTGGCACATCAAATCACCTTAGAACGAGAAAAACTACAAGCCATTCTTCAGCCAGAAATGGAACAAGAAATTGAATCAAAATTTGGACTTGAAGAAGCAGATTTATTTTATAAACTGTTACTAGGATCTGATCCTCGTCAATGGAAAGAAGCAATTATTGCCGAAATCAATAACCATAATCAAACCATCAAACCAGAAAGTATTTTTCCCCTAGCTAGACAAGACGAAAAACACAGTGTTGGGCAAATTTTTGATTGGTCACCAGAAAGAAACCAAAACCCATCAAGAAGTGTCAATCATCAACTTTTCGTATTACGACTGCGAGATGAAATTACGGCTAGTGCTAGTCTTCACCTTGTGCAATATGTCAGTGAAAGCAATCAGCAAGTAAATATAGAAATCAATGGAATTTTAGATCAAATTATTCCCAGCTTGCAAAACCTTTCCAAAAAAGAAGCACTACTAAGATATATTGCTGCAAGAGATTCACAAACCGAATTAGCCATTCCAGCTTGGCTAGAAATCTTAACCGATATTGCCACAATTAATGAAGAAGAATTATTTACCTGCATTTAATTGGTAATACCATTTCTTTATGAGACTGCGCTGAATTTTGTAACCTTGTCTTTTCCTCCTCTGTGTTCTCTGTGCCTCTGTGGTATGGCTAACGCCACGCTTCGCTAACGTTCCTTTCTAAATTTGGCGCATCTTTATACAAAATTGGTATAACATCTAATAAAGTACAAATTCATCTGCGTTCATCTGCGTTTATCCTCCTCCATCTGCGGTTAAAATCTTCCTTATCTACCTCAATGAAATAGGAATTGATATAATCCGTACTCTTCTATTAGTTATCAAATAAATTTAGGGAAATGCACTATCAATGAAATATTAACAAACAAAAAAGGAAAATAAAAATGCCTGTGGAAATTCAGCTTCTACCTAGCTTTAAATTAGGTATGAAAGAAAACGCACAGTTGCATCTACCCACCATCCAAATTGTCCCTATTAAAAGCAACATTCCCTACATTTCTCGAATTACCTGCATAGTCAGAGGTACACCAAATGAATTAGCAGCAAAAATTCAAAGCAGCTATAGACAATTTCACTCAGATACACCCAAACAAATTTATAATATTTCTCAACTAGGACAAAACTCCTGTCAGTTAGATGCACCTTTAACCACAATAGTTGATTGTATCTTAAAGGTAATTGTCGAATATTTTGATTCTGACGCTGCGGGAAAACCAAATTTGTCCATATCTAATCATGTATGTGCTGAATGTGATCTTTGGTTTATACCCAATTTACAAACATCATCAAGTTCATCTACAAAAAATCATCCACCCATGAATACTTCACAATTTGATCACTATTTGCATAATTTAAGTCAACAACTCAGTGAAAAACTCAACGAAAAACAAAGAAAAAGATTTCCTGGTTGGTTAGCTTTAGATTTTGGTACTTCCAATTCTACAGTGACACTTTTTGACCCCATAGAAGTTCCCATTGCCGAAGTTTTACCCAGAGAACAAGAACTGAGATTAAGAGAACGTATGGCGGAATGGTTTAATTCCTCCCCAGATTTAGCCTTACCAGATGTTAGTAGTGGTGAGTGGGAAAAATTCCTGGTTGATATTAGCAAAAACTTAGAAACAGAATCAGATCAATTAAGTGAAATTTTTGAAAGCGATAACAAAGAATTATTTTTAGAAGCAATTCGGCAAATTGAATTATGTCTAGGAACAAGTGATAGATTTCGGCGGGCTGTTAGCAAAAAGCTTTATGCTATATATCATGAAGTTTTTCGTGTTCCCACATTAGAATCACAAAATTTAATTCCTGTAGTTTTAGATATTGACCGACGCAGTACAGAAATTCCCAGTGAAATGGAAGTATCGCAATTAATCCCTTTAAAACTACGCATGGGTAGAGACGCAAGAGATAATAGAAAAAAAGCCATAGCCCAAGGAACAACTGTTTCAGTCAAAGAAATTATTAGCAGATTTCATCATTCACCCAAACGCTATTTTGGACAAGATCGATCTTTTCCCATTATCTTAGAAGACGACGAAGAAAACATTCAAGTTAATCGCCTCATTCAAGCAGCTTGGGCGCAATTAATTGAATTAACAGAAGATTATCGGCAACGGGCTAGACGCAGATTTTCAGAAGGCGATTTTTTAACAGCAGTTGTTACCTATCCCACCGTTGCCCCTCCCGTAGTTCGTAAAGAAATCAAGCAATTGGTACAGGAATTAGGCATTGATGATGTGCAAACAGCCTATGATGAAGCTGTGTCTGTTGCTATCTTTTTCCTGTGGCGAGAATTTGGCGGAAATCTGAATATTGGCATTGAATCTTTTAAAACTCGTTGTCGTCAAAATGGGAATAAATGGTCACAAAATGTCCTAGTTTTAGATATTGGTGGCGGCACAACTGACTTAGCTTTAATTGAACTTACCCTCGAAGATAAAACCCCTTTCTTTGCAGATCATGAAGATCGAGGTTTAGGAGGACGTTACTATAAACTGACTCCTAAATTATTAGGTTCTTCAGGACATTTACAATTAGGTGGTGAATTAATTACTTTACGAATTTTCCGCTTGTTAAAAGTAGCAATTTCTGATTTTCTCCTTACCGCAGTTACTACAGGTGACATCGAAAGCGATAAATTAGAAGACTTAATTAACTCCGAATTAAACGACCGTTTTTTAGAAGATGGAAAATTTAAAACTGGTAGTTTATTAAAATGTATAGATAAGGAAAATCCTGAAGGTGATGTTGCCTTTAAAGATGCCCTAGATACAGCGGAAAAAGTCTTACCAACTCGTTGGCAACAGGCACCCCAACGCCTACAAACCTTTTACACATTGTGGGATCATGCGGAAGCTGCCAAACTCAAATTAGGACAAAAAACAACCACAGATGGTTCTTTATTAACTTTCACTTTAAATGAACAACAAATTGGCGAACTGCTTGCCCAAAGTGCTGTTAAATTTCAAGTTAGAAGTTCTGAATCTATTTATTTAACTTTAGATCATCAGCAATTTGAACGGGCAGCAACTTCGTCAATTAAAGAAGCAATTGGGATTGCTAAAGGTTTAATAGAAAGCCGTCTCAGTTCAGAACCTAATCAAAAAGTAGATTGGTTAATTCTTTCTGGAAAAACCTGTAGTCTTGATCTTGTGCAACAACAAATTTACGAGGAATTTAGTCAATCACCATATTTTGTTTGGAATCCCGAACGAATTACTTTTGTTTTAGAATTTACTAAACTTGCTACCTCAGCAGGTGCTTGTTATGCCGAAAAACTGCGCCGCTTTCGATTTGATCCTGAAGAATCTAAAAGTCTATTACGCAAAGGTGCAAATCAATTAGAAATTGATGTCAAAAACCTGTTTTATTATCTTCCTTGCAACTTCAAACGCAAAACCCAAAGTAACGACCCATTAGCCATTTTTAGTGCTGGACAAGAACTATATCAGCTTGCACCTTGGGATACGGTTGCTAAAGTGCGGACACCTTGGCAGGGCATTCAATTAACTAATATTATCCATCGTCAAGATTATGAAAATGGAACTTTTCGTCTGTGGGGTAGTTTCGACGGTAAAATATTGATGGATAAGTTGGGCATGGAAGAACAGGAATTTCTCAAAAAAATCAAAGTCCAATTTGAGATTGACCAAGCTTTACAATTTAGTATTTTACTATGTCGAGGTAATCCCCATTATTTAATAGACGTGGTTGGTATTGATATTAATTCAGTCATATCTAAATCTACTGAAAATGCCTTGTTTACTGATGGTAATTTAAAGTGGAATATCGCTGTAGAAAACCACCAACACAACTTAAATGATGGTGATATTGCTGTCAATGTTTTAGAATCTGCCACAGTTGATCAACCTCATGCTTATCATTTAGTATTTGCCATTGATAATAATGAAAGTAAATCAATGGAAACATTTCATTATTTACAAGATGGTGTGAAGCAACCAGGCACAGGATTAATCAGTAAACCTTTGCCACCATTTCCTCAAAGTGGTCAACATACTTTCTACATTTATCAAACTGATAGTGAGACAAATACTAAAAAATGGCTACGGATTGGTACACTCAGCAGACCAGATATTATCACAGATTATCCCTGTCAATATCATGTAACTCTTGATAATACAGGCATATTAAGAATGCACGCGGGGGCAGTTCCTTATTGGACATCTAATAATCAAGAATGTCTCGAACAAGAAGGATGTGTTTATCGGGCAGAATTGGAACTACAACCCAATGAAGTTGATAAAGAACGTGATCCTTTTTGCGGTATTCATTAAGTTCAAGATCCCCGACTTCTTCAAGAAGTCGGGGATCTAAAATCTTTTATTTTCATCCTGATGAAATTATGCAGAATCTACATAAACTATTAACTATAGAAAACTCAGAATTAGCCAAAATATTGCGGTTTAATTTATATGGATTAGCTGCAACTTTAACAAAAGCAAATCAAGAATATCCATTTGATGCCGGATGTCAGGTATGCGAAGAACTTCTACAAGAACTTCATCAATTATTAGAACCATCATCCTCAGATCCCCGACTTATTAAAGAAGTCGGGGATCTCAAACAACCTGAATTAACAAATAAATTAAAATTATTAAAATTAAAAGAAATTTTTAATAACAATTCAGAATTAAATTCTTATTTAGGTAATTCTCATATTCAAGGTCAAACTGATACGGAAATATGGAACGAAATTCATAGAAAACTATTGCGAGTTCCTGAAGATGTAGCGACATCTTGGCGACATAAGGCTTTAGAATTAGCACAGGAAGTAGGGGCAGTTGTAGATAATATCAATCTGAATGAATTGCCATTTGTGCGTGATGAAATTATTTATCCGGGGTTGAGTGGTACAGTTCAAGCCAAAGGACTATGTTTATCTCAAACAGCTTTGATAAATTCAGAAATTTCCCAAACTCATCTTTCTGAAAATTTATATTTAATCGCCGGATTTTTACTTTTATATATTAAGTTTATAGAAATAGATCCAGATTTACATCATGCTTTAAAAAGTGTTTTTAGCTTTGATGTAGTTTCTTTATCTGCCAAATTGGAACAACGTTATCAATATATTGATGCTTTAAGCGATCGCTTTCACCGCATCCAAAGAATAGATGAAAATACTGATACAGTTCTTAATTTATGTGCTTGGATTGACATAGATGAAGCCATTCATTCCTTAGTATTTATCCCCCCTGCGGAACGTTATTCTTGGTGGGGAAAATTACAAAAAGAATCCCGACATCTGTTAAAAAAAGCCGCCGATAAAGCTATTAAAGCAGGTAATGAAGTCCGACTCAAACAATTATCAGGACTGTATGCTGATGTTTGTGAATTTTCTAAGGATGACCTGCAATTAGACTGTGGTGGTAATCCTGGCGAGGTATTAACCTGTTTGCGAGTCTATGCCAAAATTAATCAGCAACAGTATCCAGGAAGAGTGATATTTCGGACTTTACGCTAGAGGCAGAACTTTGTCCAAATTTCCCTTGTATTTGCCCATGTAGAATATAGGTATTAAACATTCTATTTCATAACTGTAAAACAACCATAGTATTCCTGTATTTAGTGTTATAATTTCCATATCTCAACTAGTGGATACAATCATGATTGACCAACTTCTCATCAAAACTGAAATTGATGATTGTGATGTACCAGATGCCAACCTGCTAGTCACTGAAGATGATACACCTGTGGATGATTTTGCATCTGCCAAACAACAACGCCTTCTAGTCGGTTCTCTTTACAGTTCTTTACAAAATCAGGTTTTTTTAGCTGAAGCCAATGTTGGTGTTTATCATACTTATGGTGAACCTGCGATCGTTCCTGATGTATTTGTTAGTTTTGATGTACAAACTCCTGACAACTGGTGGGAAAAACAAAATCGTTGTTATCTAGTTTGGAAATTTGGTAAATCGCCAGAAGTTGTTATTGAAATTGTATCAAATCGAGAAGGTGCAGAACTAGATAAAAAGTTGCAAATTTATGAAAAAATGCGAGTTTCTTACTATATTGTCTATGACCCACATCAAAATTTAGGAGAAGAGATTCTCAGAATTTATTCTATCCAGGGTAGACGTTATATAGAAACTACAAATAACTGGTTAGAAGATATTGGTTTAGGAATAACTTTATGGACTGGAGAATTTGAAGGTAAAAATGATTCTTGGTTACGTTGGTGTGATCAAAATGGTAATATTTTACTAACTGGTGATGAACGGGCTAAAAATGCCGAAGCACGCGCTCAATTACTAGCAGAAAAGTTAAAGGCTTTGGGTGTAGATCCTGATAGTATTTAAATCTGACTTAATGATTTTTAGAGATTGTCAACTTAACCGAAAAATGTCTTATTTATTGGCTTTCGCACCCGCCATGAAATGAATTTCATGGCTAATAGTCAAAGTTTACTAAAGTAAACTATAGATTTATGGGGATTTTTAGTCATCTTCAGATGACTTTTGCTATTAGACTGGGAATTCATTCCCAGGCGGGCTATGGGTTTTCCGTAATGTTATAAAGGTCAATAATTCTATCCGCTACTACTTGATTATCAGTAGCAATATACAACCATATTTGAATCAAGTCCTCTTCCGCTTTGGTAGTACGAAGCAAATATGCCATCTAATTACACATCCCTCTCAGAAATCTGAGCGAAACGCTTTCGTGCTTCTAGCTTAATAGCGTCTATGTTTGCATACTTTCCAGTACCGCTATCAATACCTTCTTGCCACAAACGATGTATTTCCTCAATATTTTGGGATTGAATAAACCGCTTATATTTCCAGTCCCGCAGTGCTTCGCGGATGATTTCACTACTGCTGGCATATTCACCAGATTTTACCGCATCACGAACCAAAGTAGCCATTTCTGGTGTTAGGGCAATGCTAAGTTTTTCGACGTTAGGCATAGGTCATACCTCTATTTTGCTCTATAGTAGCAATATTTCCTACCAAATTCATATTTTAATCAAATTTATATCTGTTTGTAGGTTCAACAAAACATATTAACAACCCAATGCCGAACTAGTTCTACGATTATTCTCCAGCGTCCCTGATTTTCTACAATCACATCATGATGTTTCAAAACTTCTAAAGCTTTCTGTAAATCAGTTTCATCTATTCCCGTCAACTCAATTAATTCATTCATTTAAACCTAATCCTGCGGTGTGTTTTGCCAGGTGACTTAAAAGTATTTGTTGAGTATTATCATTATTTTCCTCAGCTTGACCACAGAAACCATTTTCAAAGACTTATTAACATTTGGAGGTAAACCTGTTGCTGTGATTTTATCTATTGCGGTTGTGATTGTAGCGACTCCAATACCTATTGCGGCTTTGAAACTATCCCCAAGTCAAATCAATCAACCTACAAATAATTCCCGTTTGACTCCGTGATTCCTAACTCCTACCATCATAAAAAACCTTGGCAAAACCTCGAAAAATATCAAGTTCTGCCAAGGTATTTAATTACAAGTAATTACTATTAAATCCCAACTTTACAGCGGTTTCTGCTCTTATGAGGTGCATCTTAGCCCCCTCATCGCTTGCGGGGGTGGGGTTGGGGGTGGGGTTCTTGTACCTGATAAGACCGGAAAGTGCTTTAATTAAACCAGGACAAACTGATTAGGATTAGCCACACTCAAAGCACTGGCTTGAATACCAGTTAAAGTGGCTAAAGTTTGACCACCAAAGATAACCGCAGTATCAGCACCAACTTGAGTCAAAGTTAGATTGGCGGTAGTGATGCCTAAACTAGCAGCACCCTTAATACCAATCACATCAGTACCAACTTGGAAATCTAGAACTGTGTTAGCGGCTTTTGGTAGTTCAGCGTTGACAATCCAGAATTGGTCAGCGCCAATACCACCAGATAACAGGTTGCCACCACCGAGTCCAACGTAGAATTTATCGTTACCACTACCACCTAATGCCCGGTCATTGCTACCTAAATAGAAAGTATCATCACCAGCGCCACCAGACATCCGATTCTCACCTTTACCATCTCTAGCATCAAATTCATCATTGCCATCACTGCCGAAGGCTACGTCGTTGCGACTAACGTAGATTTTATCGTTACCGCTACCAGTGTCAATGATGTTGTTACGAGCATTGCTATTGAATGCTAAATCAACTTCATCGTTTCCTGCACCACTAAATACAGTGTCTTGAACCCCATCTATATTTTGAAGTGCAATTAAGGTATCTGCGCCAGTAGTTCCAGAAACAAAGTCTTCCTGATTAACTTCAGTTACTGAGGCAAACAAAGTTTTAGCAATGTGGACTTGATCAACGGTATTAGCAAGACCGGGGATTTGAAAACCGTAGGATTCAAAACCTGTACCGATTGAATTTGTTAGTGTTTCAGAGTCAACACCTTGATAGTAAACAGGGACAGGACGGTTGGTATGGGTTCCCCATTCGTATTTATCGGTGGCGCTAGTTCCCCAGAATTGCCCAGAACCAGAGATTGTGTCAATGGTAGTTAATTGTTCAGCACCGAGGTTTCTGACTAATGTAGGGTAGTCGCCATTAAGGGTAAGGTAATGGTCATGGTCAGCAGTAACGATCAGTTGGTTATCCGCCCAACCACCATTTTGGTTAATCCACTCAATGGTAGAGCCAATCGCTTTGTCAAAGTCTAAAATTGTGCCAATCAGGTTGTCAAGGTTGTTGTCGTGGGCTGCCCAGTCAATATCACCAGCTTCAACCATCAACCAGAAACCATCGGGATCTTTACCTAATACAGATAAAGCGGCTTTAGTCAGGTCATCAAGAGTTGGGTTTTCGTCAGTCTCTCTGGCAATGAACTGTGTATCTGTTTCACCAGGATTGAGAGGTCTCAGGGTATCTGGATTTAGACCCTTGGTTGAGTAGACGGTGAACATTCCCAAACCAGTGGTGCTGTAGTCACCATCGGCAGAACTAACGGGCAAGTTACCATCTTGTCCACGCGCACCATAGAGACCAAGGAGGCGATCGCCTTTTTCGGGATCAAGTTGAGCCGCAGTATTCGCCAATACCTCAGCCGCATTTGCACCACGTTCCAAAAAGGTGTAGTCGTAAATGTTGCTGGTAGGCTTGGTACGTAACTCTGTATAGGTTGATTGTGTAATGTAAGTGTTGGTTCTGATTGAATCTGGTTCAACACCTACTGGTAAAGGATTTCCTGGTGTAGAAAGAGGATGACCACCACCAAGGAGTACAGTTGGTTGGAAAATGCGGAGTTCTTGCTGCAAGATGTTATCTAGTGAAGGAAATTCACCATCAAACTTGTTGCGATTATTGACATTTGCAGCAGCAGCAGCAGGAGTAGCATGATCAACAGGAACAGATGACACTATACCAGTTGATTTACCAAGAGATGCCGCTCTAGAAAGCACACTTTCAACAGGATTTTCAAAAATATCAACACCAATAGCGGCGTTATAGGTCTTAATCCCTGAATAAAGGGTGGTAGCTGTGTTAGCAGAGTCAGGATAGCTGTACTTAATATACTCAGCATCAATACCTGCCGTCCAAGGATTTATACCACCTCTAACTGGATCGTAACCCACAAGGTTGCCAACAACACCATTGTTAGCGTTTGCTCCTCCATTAGGGGTAGTTCCAGGGTTAAATGTGGGATTAAATTCAAACCCAGGACGGATAGGTGCTGTACCTGTCACATTAGTGAAGGTATTACCATTGAGGGCTGAGTTTGATACGTTATATATACCGTTACTACCTGCAATTGTAGTTCCGTAGGTAGTTGCTTGTGTATAACCTGTCAAGGTTTGGAAATTAAGCCCTGTTCCCTTGCCAGATGTATAAAAGTCATTGAGGGTTGTACCAGTCTTACCTTCACTGATTTGTTGGTAGATAGCCGCAGCGCGAGCCATTTCCCAGCCTAAACCGTCGCCGATCATGATAATTGTATTCTTAGCCATAAAACTCTTCAATTCCTTTGATGATGCTTACTGAATTAATAAGTCCTGTTTTGGCAAACTTAGGTAAATCTAATTTGCTGAGTATGAGTGTTAATATTTTTGAGGTTTTCACGTAAAGGTTAAGCTAGTCTGCCAAGGTATTTAGTTACAAGTAATTACTATTAAATGCTGGCTTTAATTAAACCAGGACAAACTGATTAGGATTAGCCACACTCAAAGCGCTCGCTTGAATACCAGTTAAAGTGGCTAAAGTTTGACCACTAAAGATAATCGCAGTATCAGCACCAACTTGAGTCAAAGTCAGATTGGCTGTAGTGATACCTAAACTGGCAGCACCAGAAATACCAATTTTATCAGTACCAATTTGGAAATCGAGAACTGTATTAGTAGCTTTGGTTAATTCACCAAAAACAATCCAGAATTGGTCAGCACCAGCACCACCAGCTAGGGTGTGACCACCACCAAGACCGATTTCAAAGGTATCATTACCATCACCACCCAAGGCACGACCATTAGAACCATTACCCAGGAAGAACAGATCATTACCAGCGCCACCAGAGGCACGGAAATTACTGGCTTCATCTCCGAAAAATGTATCATTGCCATCACTACCAAAAGCGCGATCGCTACTGGCTAAAAACACGGTATCATTGCCGCTACCACTGTCAATAATGTTATTACTGGCAAGAGCGCCCGCAGCCGCACTATCAATCTCGTCATTACCAGCGCCACTAAACACGACATCCTTAATACCACTAAAGCCAGGAGTTTGTTTGGCGACAATTGTATCGGCATTAGGTGTACCGGCAAAGAATTGTGTGTCCTGAATCAAATTGGCATTAGGCGCAGTCAAGAAAGATAACTGACCACCTTCAACCAGGTTTTCTTGTCTAGTTTTTGTGCCATCACCATTACCATCAATATTTGTGGCGGTAATAATTGTTCCAGAACGAATACTATGCGCCTGGACATCAAACACAAACTGTGTACCAGGAGCGTTACCAAAAAGACTAGAAACGTCTAGAATACCTGAAGTTTCCCAGTTACCGATATCAGTGGGGCTAGAATCAGTTTGACCAGAAGGAACAGCCGAGCGATCAACTTGTGCAATTTTAGTTAAGCTGTCCGCTGGATTGGCAGCAGCAGGATCAAGAACGTAAATAGAGGCTTCTTGCTTAGAAGTTGCACCCCAGATATCTGCTCCTAGTGCGCGGTCTTCTTGTAAGTAAATTTTGCCATTATCAGCCCAGTCGAGGTTATCAGGACTACGCATACCGAAATCTTGTTTACCAGCGTCGTTGCCATCGTAAAGGATGTCAATTTTTGCAGTGATTTCTGGTGCAGTTGTAATCTTCCACAGAGCATCATTTCCAGATGTGGGGTGTTGAATGGCAACGATAAATTCATTGGGATTGTTTGTAGAAATCAACCCAGTAGGTTCAGATCCTGCAACTCCCAAACTAGCCCAACGAGTGATGGATTCAGCTACACCATCCTTATTGCTATCAGATGCTTTCCAGATATCGCCAGGACCGTTGTCTTCGATAATGTAAAGATTACCAGCAGCATCACTAGCCAAGTTGTCAGGGTTATTGAGGTTGGTACCCGCAGCTAAAGCAGTACCACCATCAATTGTGCTACGACTAGCAAAAAGCTTAACTTCATTAGTTTTGAGGTTAATGCCATAAACTGCGTTTTCGCTAGTTGTAGCTACATAAAGAATGTCACCAATAATTTCTAAGTCTTCTGGACGACCGTAGGGTGTACCACCAACTTCATCCGCTGCTGCCCGTCCGCCCGTAGTAGTGCTACTAAAGTCAAAGGGATCGGCGGTGGTGGTTTTCACGCCATTAGCATCGGTAATCGCCACCCAAGTAGCTGCACCAGTGCGAGTAGTAGCTGCATTTGCAGTAGAGTTCCAGTTTTCCGAAGCATTACCTGTAAAGGCAGTTACCTTCAAGACAAAACTTTGTCCAACACTCAAATCACCAACAGTCTTAGGTACAAACTTGTAGATAGAACCAGTGTTGCTCTCATCAATAAAGTACAAAGTACCAGAGGTGTCAAACTTCAATCCTTCATGGGAAACCGCAGGAATATTGCTGCGCCAAACCACATTGGCTGGATCACCAGCAGCCATCAAGGGGTTAAGCCACTCAAATAGACGACCATTGGTTCTTTCTTCGGCGGTAAGAACTGTTCCGTAAGGAGTATATACAGCAGGGTCAAAAGGACCAAAATCATCATTATTCTTATCCCAAACCGTAGGATTGGTGGTGTAGGGTAAGGCCGCTTGACCAGTCAAGGCTGAAACAAAGTCACCAGTTTGGGTGTCGTAGCGAGCTAAACCAGCGCCTTGACCTACTTCCATCGGAATGTAGATGTAGCGGTTGGTGGGATCGAGTGCCACCATGTCCCAGTTACCAAAGGTGGCAGCAAATTGAGGATCTAGATTAGCTTTGTTGCGGTCAACAATTTCTGTCTGAGTGAATCCTGTTGGTAGTAAAAAGGGTGCAGTGTCTTCTGCTGTAGGAACAGTAGCAGTAGTAGAAAGAAGTTGGCTAAAGTCAACATCAATTTTGTAGGTTGTACCCCAAACATCAGGACCTGCAGTAATACCAGTGGAGGCTAAAACAGCTTGAGTACCATCGAAAGGATTGGTAGCGATATCTTCAGGACGAGAGAATCTGAAGGCATTAACGGCGGTAGCTAACTCATTTTGTTTTGTTTGTGTAGCAAAACCTTGAGCGTCATAACCTGTAGTACTTGCTTTTGTTGGATTGTAGTAAGAAATTTCTACAAATTGACCGTTTGTGCTGTTACCACTGCCTTTGAACTGGCTAGGATTAGCTTCAATCGCATCAGTAGCACTGCTAGGATCATCTGCTACCCAAACAAACAATTTACCCTGTGCTAAACCATTACGTTCCAGGAAACCACCAGCTTTTTTATCGCCAATATAGAGATATAAAGGCGCGTTATTGCTATCGTCACCAATTAAAAAGGCAACTTTATCAGTGCGGCTTGTATTTAGTTCTGTGACGTTTTCCCACGAAGCGCGACCAAATGCGGGTACTGCATATAAAGTATTTGTTTGTGTATCCAAGGCGAATTGTGTGCCATTACTGGTTTCTTCACCAGAGAAGAAAATACGATCAGCTAAACCAATACCCGCACCAAACTGATTGGCTTCAAACAAAGCAGCAGAACAAAAACGTTGAATACCACCAAATTCTAAGTCAGCAGCAGCATCAACAACTTCACCTTTGCGGTTGATAATTGTGTCATGGGCTAATCCAGCATCAACGATTTGCAATGTGCGCTTGTCAACATCAAAATAGTTAACTCTTGCGCCGGGGAGTTGTGTCCCATTTTTCAGGGTGTACTTATAACCATCAGTAGCCGCTACCTCATTAACAACTAATATACGAACAGTTGTATCGTTGAGTGAGTAAGCGCCAATACCGTCAAGAATCCCAGGAGCAACATAGTTGCCAATTTTGTCACCAACTGTAAAAATTGGGTCAACTGTGTAACCCTTTAATCCTTTTACTTGAGACGGTTGGGTTGTATCGAATGGTGTGTTACCCATAAAATCCCTCAGTTTTCTTTGTAATGCTTACTGAATCAATGCTTGGTAAATTTAGGAAAACCTATATTTACCGAATACGAATATCACTTTTTATTAGCCTCTCACTCAGAGGTTAAGAAGGCACTATGAATTGGCTATTTCTTAATTAAAAATCCTTCTAAAAGTTAATTTTTGATTAAGGCAAGATTATCTATTTATAGGTACTATGCCAATATTAAAACTAATACACACCCGATCTTCATTACTCGTATTCATTTCCACACCATGTAACAGCCAACTGGGAAATATTAACATTGTCCCTTCACGAGCTTTATAAGTGATTTTGGGGAAAGTCCAGAGATTAAACTCTATAGATGGTGGTACGATCATCTGTGAAGCTGGTCGCGGATCAGAGAAAAATATGCCACCACAATTTTCAGGAGTTTTCAGATAATAAACTCCACTTAAAATTGAGTTGGGATGATTATGTACAGAGTTGGAAGCAAGTTTACGATTAATAATTCCCCAACAAGTTGTAATTTTGAGACTAAATTTTTGTAAGTCCCATTGTAAAAATGTGGCAACTTCTAAGACATTTTGATTAATGATTTGTATCAGGTTGTCAAAACTATCCCTTTCATGCAACCTATCTGTACTATGCCATCCTAGTATATTTGACCACTTCTCACCCTGACTATCTCGACGTTCCTCTGCATAGATAGTTTGTAAGAGTGGAGGATTTAATTGTTGATAATTTTCTAGGGAAAAATGCCAAACAGACGTGGGAAACCAATCATTTCTAGAACCAGCCATAATTTTGATTTATGTTTATAGTAGGGAACAGGGAACAGGGAACAGGGAACAGAATTAAAAGTCTTTTGGTGGATTGTTTTTTAGGTAAATTCTGGATTTCATTCAAGTGCATACCGAAAAAAGCCTAAGTCCTGTTAAGCTCAATAGGTAACTTTCTGGAACTGAACTGTTTTATGCACCTACCTTCCTTTCTATGGTTATGGAAAATAGCCGCTTGGTCAATGGGATTATCTTTACTAGCCTATTTATTTTTAGCCATAACTGGTATTTGGATGTTACGGGTCAGAACAAACCCAGAATCTTTCGGTATTCTATTACCTTCGTATCGTCCGCAAGTGCGATCGCTCCATTATATAATCGGCATAACTATAGTTAGCCTAGTATTACTACTCCTAGCCGTTGGCATTGTTGGTACATTAGGACACTTCGGTTCACTAGGACACTCACCACATTTAGTCGCTGGTTTAATAGTCGTCATCTTAGTTTTAGTATCCGCTTTTAGTGCCACTCAAATTAGTACCATCAAACCTTGGGCTAGACCATTACATCTTGGGTGTAATTTCTGCTTATTATTAGGATTTGCTTGGGTATCTCTCAGTGGTTGGACTGTTGTGCAAAAGTATTTACCTTAATTCTCAGTTTCCACCATGCTTCTGTTATGGCTGGGAAATTGTGCAAACCATACACAAATAATTTATCCTGTCAATCCTGAAATCCTGTACTTCGACTCCGCTCAGTAACCGGATATCCTGATTCTGACAATTTTAACCCTTGACAAAATTCTCAGTTTCGATTACACTTATGTTACGAGTGGAAAAGTGTTCGCCCATATATAGGGTCTTTATTTATAAATGATTCATACTTTCAAGAATTTGGGTATCCTTTTGTCGCTTAAATGTCTGAATCAGGATATCCAGGATTTGAGGATTTTCAGGATGTGATGGAAAGATTGTTTTTGATGAAGTGGTGATTTTTTTAGTCTGAATCAGGATATCCAGGATTTGAGGATTTTCAGGATGTGATGGAAAGATTGTTTTATGCTCTTCTTTAGATGGTTAGTTTACAGCATTTTCGCAATTACCAATTACCCATCCTGAAAATCCTGGATATCCTGATTCAGACAAAATCATCTCCAAAATCTCAACAAACAACCATTAAACAACATCCTGAAAATCCTCAAATCCTGGATATCCTGATTCAGACAAAATCATCTCCAAAATCTCAACAAACAACCATTAAACAACATCCTGAAAAATCCCAAATTCCCACAAACAATCATCCAACAACATCCTGAAAATCCTCAAATCCTGGATATCCTGATTCAGACAAAATCATCTCCACAATCCCCACAAACAATCATTAAACAACATCCTGAAAATCCTCAAATCCTGGATATCCTGATTCAGACAAAATCATCTCCACAATCCCCACAAACAATCATTAAACAACATCCTGAAAAATCCCAAATTCCCACAAACAATCATCATAATTATATTGGTGGTTGAAAAGTCTATATATATGGGCGCACACTTCCCCACCCATAACATAAGGATAACTCAAGACTTGAGCTTTGTCAAGCCTAAATTGTCAGAATCAGGATGTCCAGGATTTGAGGATTGACAGGATAAATTTTAACCTCTTACCTTTGCGTCTTTGCGCCTTTGCGTGAGACTAAAATTCCTACCCTTAATCAGCAACGCTTTTTTCTGAATCAGGTTTTATGTTCAAATTCTATACTCTTCCCTGTCACCTGCTGTTTACTCCCTATCCACCAAGCCAAACCACCCATAAATAATACCCCCATAACTCCCTGTAAAGGATTATTATTCACACCAGTCACCCAGTCAGGAACTTGTCCCGAATATTTAGTTAATTGCCCGACATTAATGATATAATAACCCCAAACCAACCCACCATGTAAACCAATAGGTAAACCCAAACGTCCCCTTCTCCAACGTTTTCCCCATACCTGCGTTAAGCCCAACAACACCAAAGCCGGAAACTGGGGTAAAGTATGAATAATTGCCTCCAAAGGTTTAATAAAATGGGATACAGCAAATAAAATTGCATCTATCCAGAGAGCGATATTTAATTTATAATCTCGTTGTAACTCATCCAATAACCAACCCCGAAATAATAATTCTTCTGCAAAACCCACCCCAAAACCAACTAATAAACCTTCTAAAATTATTCTCCCTAAAAATACTTGTGGTTGTTGCCATATCAACCAACCCAGTACACCTTCTAAACCAAATAAAACTAAAACAGTAGTTAGTCCAATAGCCAACCCCTGCAACACATTCACCCCATTAAGACGCGTAAATTCTAAACCATAATGGCTGAATATTTTTGGTTGTTGATAAACTTGCTTACCCCAAATATTCAGCAGAAAAATAAACTCTACATATAATATCACCAGCGTCAAAATACTTTCTAAATTAGTATCTTTGACTAGCAAATAAATTGGTACAGCTAGGGGTAGCCATAAAAACAGTAAGGCCAGTATAAAACAAACTAGCCTCACAGGAACGGGGTATTGGGTAAGTTGAGTGAGATTAATTTTCATAAAGTTAGTCAATTATCATCAGTCAACAATATACTGCTAATGACCAATGACTAATGACCAAAAACTATTCTTCTGGTTCAATCGTACTACTTAAACCATGATTGTTGAGGGTTTCAGAATAGAACTCCGCGTGTTCTTGAGCGCAAGTAATAACCAAAGCTAACCCGTTATGGTGAGCTTCCATCATAATACTAACAGCTTGCGGTTGGGTAATGCTATTAACAGTAGTCATTAGCACTTGTACAACGTACTCCATCGGATTATAATCATCATTATGGAGCAAGACGCGATACTGAGGCGCAAGCTTGCGGGATGTAGAACGCTTCTCAATGGTTTCGACTGACACGGTTCTTTGCTCTTTTATCGTTGATTTACTAGAATATGTTCCTGTTAAGCAAATGCTGAACAGTTATTTACTTCTGCATTGCCGTATTTCCATCTTAAAATACCTTTGGCGTTGCTGAGAAGCTTTTCCTATGACATCATAGCACAAACACAAGAAATTTACATTAATAATTGGGACAGAAAAATTTTCCCTTATTTTCTATCTCATCACTGGCAACGGGAATTATTAAAATTAAGGAAACTGCCACACAGAAGTCAATACTCTAGATAGTTATGGATATCAGCCCAAAATTTCAACCAGGACAAATTGTATCCTTGGATTATAGCCATCAGCATCTTTATGCAGAAGTTATTGAAATCGTCGTTTCCCGACAATTGTGTTGGGTGCGTCCTTTACTGCTTGTGAACTCTAACTCAGAATTACCACTTGTAATTGATTTACAAGGTGTATCAGATTTGTTCTGGCCACTAGATTTGTTTAAACCGGCTTTAGATACAGAAGTTATTGCTTTTTTAGGGCAACTTTTTCCTAAAGAACTAAAATTTGAGCCTGATTTAGTAGCTAAACAACAATTTAATTTATTTATTCATCAACTGTGGCAAGCATATCAACAAGGACAAGAAACATAAAGAGACTTAATTGCATAGGTAATACTAGCAATACAGGATGTCAATACGCATTGTCAGTACCTTCCAGTATGAGTATTATCCCCAGGTAGGAACTAACTGTACCCGACCAGCATCCATCTCTGCCATTAGTAATTCTAAAGCTTCATAGTCAACATCAGAGATATGACCTAGCTTTGTTAATTCCGAGTTAATCTCATTTTCGATTTCTGGCGTTAGCTTGCGGATATGCAGGGCTTTTTCTACCAACTGACGAATCACGTATCGAGTTTTCATAACAAATAAACCAAATTGCAGTTACTAGTCATTATCTAAGACAATGCTCGGTATAAAAGGTGATTTATACCTCTCAACCCTGTGATTTAGATCACTACTAAATAATCAAGACCAGTTATTCTATAACTCTGTTTTTATCAATGACAAGGGTAAAAGTCAAGGTGGACAATCACAGAGAAATTTTCCTGGAACTACCTCCATTCACAGTTTCAGCAAGAGTAACTGCTATAGGGACAGATGATTAATCTGCATTCAGAAGGCATAAGTAGATTGTTTTTTAACTTGCTAAAAAAAAATGTATATATAATTACACTTTACCATTGACTTATGACAATCTTTAAATAAACCCAGTCAAGCTATAAAGATTGAGTAAAGAGACTTCAAACTTGTAGCCAAGTCAGAAAAAAAAGTTGATCTTTAAACAAGATGCAAATTTACACTTATAAAAGCTTAGACGATAATGTCAATATAATTCCTAAAATTTTGCGCCTTTGCTTCTGGAAGCCTCTGCACGTGACTCTTTCAGAGGAACTTCGTTAACGCGCAGCGTGTAGGCATAACCTAAATAAAATTATTGAACTCCAGTCAAAATCTCTAATTAATGCTAGTGTTGGGGTGGTTAGCTGTAATTTATGGTAGCTAGAAGATAGCAAGTGGCTGTTTTAGTTGAACAATTAATAACATCGGATATTTTAAAACCTGCCCGTTACCTGGGTAATGAGCGTTTAGCAGTCCATAAGCCTTGGGATACGGCAACAATCCGCTGGGTTTTGACCTATCCAGAAGTGTATGAGGTGGGGGCATCAAATTTAGGGCATATCATCTTATACAATATTTTGAATGCCCAGCCTCGCCAGTTATGCGATCGCGCTTATCTACCAGGAGCGGATTTAGCCGCCAAACTTCGCACCACGCAGACACCCCTGTTTGCAGTGGAATCTAAACGGTGGTTGACGGACTTCGATATTTTAGGCTTTAGTCTCAGTTACGAATTAGGATGCACCAATATTTTAGAAATGTTGGACTTAGCCGGAATCCCCGTGACTAGAGAAGAACGGTTACAGGGAAATTACCCGCTAATTTTTGCCGGTGGACAAACAGCAACCTCTAACCCCGAACCCTATACAGATTTCTTCGATTTCATGGTTTTGGGAGATGGTGAAGAACTACTTCCCGAAATTGGCTTGGTTTTAGAAGAAGGGAAAAAATCAGGCTTGAGTCGTCAAGAACTATTATTAGACTTGGCGCAAATTCCTGGTGTCTATGTGCCGCAGTTCTATGAGATGGGTGTAGGTGGGGCTGTATATCCCCTGCTTCCAGATGTACCCAAAAGAGTCCTCAGAAGAGTCGCCACACCCATTCCTGCCTATTCTATCGGCTTAGTTCCTTATGTAGAAACAGTACATGATCGCCTCACCATTGAAATTCGTCGCGGTTGTACTCGCGGTTGTCGGTTCTGTCAACCAGGAATGCTAACTAGACCAGCGAGGGATGTCGAACCGGAAAAAGTGGTAGAAGCTATAGAAAAGGGAATGCGGGAAACTGGTTACAATGAGTTTTCCCTCTTGTCTTTAAGTTGTTCAGATTATTTAGCCCTACCAGCGGTGGGGATGGAAATAAAAAATCGCTTAAAAAATGACAACATTTCCCTCACCTTACCTAGTCAAAGAGTAGATAGGTTTGATGAAAATATTGCCAATATCCTGGGAGGTACGCGCCAAGGTGGGTTAACCTTTGCCCCAGAAGCGGGTACACAAAGAATGCGGGATATTGTTAATAAGGGTTTGACAAATGAAGAGTTATTGCGGGGTGTAAAAACAGCGTGGTCACAAGGTTGGGATAAAATTAAGCTGTATTTTATGATTGGTTTACCCGGTGAAACAGATGCCGATGTGATTGGCATTGTGGAAACGGTAAGATGGTTAAAGCAAGAATGTTGGGAAAAGGGCAGAAGATCCTTAAACTTCACTTTGACCATTTCCAATTTTACCCCCAAACCCCATACTCCCTTTCAATGGCATTCAGTTTCCACAACTGAGTTTGCGAGAAAGCAAAACCTACTCAGAGAAGAATTTCGGGGAATGCGGAATGTGAAAGTAAATTTCACGGATTTTCGGATCTCGGCGATGGAAGACTTTATTGGTAGAGGCGATCGCACTCTGGGGAAAGTGTTACATCGGGCTTGGAAATTGGGTGCAGGCATGGATGCTTGGTTTGATAATGTAGATAAAGCCTTTACAGCTTGGGGAACAGCCATTACCGAAGCCGGTCTAGACTGGAAATACCGTCAAGTGGAAAATGGCGAATGGAATCTGTTTGCTGTCAGCAACAACGAACAAGAAACTCTATCACCTCTGGATACTCCCTTACCTTGGGATCATATTGATACTGGCATTGATAAAAAGTGGCTGCAACAAGACCTACAACGCGCTCTAGAAGCTGCAATTGTCCCTGACTGCTCTTTTGAAGGTTGTTCTCATTGTGGAGTCTGTGGCACTGATTTCGGTCATAATGTGGTTATGGCTGCACCACCCATTCCCAGCTTTGCCGGCGATTTTGTCCCCAACACCACCAAAGCCCAACGATTGCGAGTATGCTTTGGTAAACAAGGAAATATGGCTTTAGTCAGTCACTTAGATTTGATGCGTCTATTTGATCGAGTTATGCGCCGTGCTGGTTTACCCATCACCTTCACAGGTGGTTTTCATCCTGGACCGAGGATTGCTTTAGCCAGTGCTTTAAGTTTAGGTGCTACCAGTAGTGGAGAAATAGTTGATTTTGAGTTGACTGAACCAATTGATGTGGCAACTTTTCATACCCAATTGGTTAAACAACTACCTACTGACATTCCTGTGTATAATGTGGTAGAAATAGACATTAAGTCTCCCTCCGCTACCCAAAAGCTAGAAGCAGCCGAGTATTTACTCACATTGTCTACAGCCCAAAGCGAGGGACAATCGGCACAATGGCAAAACTGGATTGAGACTATTAAACATCAAGAGGAGATTTTATCGGCACATACAACCAAATCCGGTAAACAGCAATTAATAAATCTGCGCGATCGCCTGTGGGAGATAGAATTAATTTCAGTCTCTCACCAAGAATTGGACTCAATAGCCGTTGTGCGTTACTTGGGTAGCTGTCGTCCTGATGGAGTAATCTTGCGTCCTGAGCAAATCTTGTCTATGCTGGAAACAGTGGCAAATGTAGAATTTCACATCTTGCATATCCACCGCCAGCGTCTAGTAGTCTGTCAACCCGAAAATGACGGGTGAAGGCAAGCAGGGGGAGAAGAGAGGCAAGGGGGGGCAGGGGAGGGAAGAACAGAAGTTTTTTCCGCTCATTACCCGTCAAAATAAATTTGACGAACTTCTAGTTATTGGCTAACTTGCTAGTAGTTGTCAAAAATTAGAACATTGTAGGAATTGATTTTTGGCAAGGTTGCGTTAGAATGATGATCAAGAGAAATTTTCTGGCACTGCATTGAATGACTTGATTCACTACCTGCGATCATCACAGGAACGAAGGCAAAGATATACAGTAGATTGCAAATTAATGAGGTACAGGATCTAAATTCAAAGCCGGACAGCAAGCCAGTTTTACTCCTGACTCGGTGAATTCTGCTGTAAGAATGTCACTTCTAAGATTGTATCCCAGAGAAACTCTACTGCTGATTACAAATCACAAGAAATAACGAATGGCACGGAAGCCATTTGGCTTTAGACAATGGAGGAAGTGCCAACGGCGAATTTATTCGCAGTGACATGATAGAATTAATGAGCTAGTAGGAGTAACTATCAACGCAAAGAAGTGTTTTATTAAGGAGAAACCCCTGATTTATCTCGTCTCGGCATAGCCGTAGCCTGGGTAAACAAGCAATGGTGAAGCATGGAGCGTTTAACACTAAAAACTGATGGCATCGGAAAGCACTAAATCAATCTAAAAGTAAGCACAATTGCAATACCTGTCGTACTAGTAATTGTTTTGAGTGTCTAAGGGATACTTGACTGTCCCTTTTAAGCAAGTCTTAAAGAATCCGCGTGTCTTCAGACCGCAGAGTGTCAATAACAATAGCTTTCGTTAACTTCTCCATTGACCGATCCAAGTCCATCTCTTAAATAAGACTTGCTTTTATTGCGGGCTTTTAAGCAATTGCTATGAATGCAAGTGTGTTAAATTGTAAAAGTACAACACAAGTATTGACAGAGATTACAACCCTGCCATAATTCTTACAAGGATGACCACATGAGTTATCTGCACCTAGCTAGACTTTCTAGTAAAAACACGGATAGTGAATCCAGTGATTAAGGCAGATTTCCCTACATCGGCAGATGGTAAACCCAAAGAGATACCGTGTCTAGACGCAGAGGTTTTTTACCACGCGTGTGTTATGTCAGAAGTCAGGAGTCAGCGAGTCAGGAGTAAAACCCTGGTTGGGGATGAGTTTCATGATTAATTGATGTCCTAACTACCTTGTGTGTTGCTATATTTAGATATGGTCAGCTTTACTTAATGAATCTTAACTTTGAAACAGATATCTACGGATATCCAAAGTTTAAATAGCAGCGTATAGTAGGGGAAATCAGCCAAGGGCGGTTGATGGAAGTTCTTAAACTATATGCAGTTATCCAGGAATAATCCGGCGTGTAAACGCAATCACAGTATCACTAGCTCTTCATAACTTTGCAGAGCTACTCAAGTTGAAATTTTTTATTACTAGTAGCGTCTTGTAGCAGCGACCGTTAGGACAAGCGGGATAACAAAGAAATTCCTGGTAATTCCCAGCGGTGCTGCCAATTTTTGAGGAAATTGAATGCCAAAACAAATTATCATCGCGGAGCAGTATCAAATTGCTGCTGTATTTTCAGAAGATCAAATACAAGAACTAGTTGTAGCTACGGGTCATCACCAAATTGGTGATATCTATCTGGGTGTAGTAGAAAATGTATTACCTGGGATAGATGCGGCTTTTGTCAATATCGGCGATCCAGAACGCAACGGATTTATTCACGTCACTGATTTAGGTCCATTAAGGCTGAAACGTAGTGCAGCAGCAATCACAGAACTGTTGACACCACAACAAAAAACCTTAGTGCAGGTGATGAAAGAGCCAACCGGATCAAAAGGTCCCAGGCTCACAGGTAATATCACATTACCTGGACGTTATGTAGTGTTAATGCCCTATGGACGAGGGGTAAATTTATCGAGACGGATTAAAAGCGAAAGTGAACGTAACCGCCTCAGAGCTTTGGCTATTTTAGTGAAACCAGCAGGGATGGGGTTACTGGTACGCACAGAAGCAGAAGGTAAGCCAGAAGAAGCCATTATTGAAGATTTGGAAGTGCTGCAAAAGCAGTGGGAAATTGTCCAGCAAGAAGCAGTGACTTCCCGTGCGCCAGCTCTACTGAATCGTGATGATGACTTTATTCAGCGCGTTCTTAGAGATATGTATGGTAGTGATGTGAATCGCATAGTTGTTGATTCCAGCACTGGTTTAAAACGAGTGAAGCAGTATTTACAAAACTGGAGTGGTGGACAAACACCCCAAGGACTGTTAATTGATCATCACCGCGATCGCTCACCCATTTTAGAATATTTCCGCATCAATGCCGCTGTCCGTGAAGCCCTCAGACCGAGGGTAGATTTACCATCAGGCGGTTATGTGATCATCCAACCAACGGAAGCTTTAACAGTCATAGACGTGAACTCCGGTTCATTCACCCGTTCGGCAACTGCTAGAGAAACAGTGCTGTGGACAAACTGCGAAGCAGCAGCGGAAATTGCTCGTCAGTTACGGTTGCGGAACATTGCAGGTGTGATTGTGGTTGATTTCATTGATATGGAATCCCGACGTGATCAAATGCAAGTTTTAGAACACTTTAACAAAGCTCTTAAAGCTGATAAAGCCCGTCCCCAAATTGCCCAACTGACTGAACTAGGTTTGGTGGAACTTACTCGTAAGCGTCAAGGTCAAAACATTTATGAATTGTTTGGCGAAACTTGTCCTACTTGTGGCGGCTTAGGACATACCGTCAGATTACCTGGAGAACTAGAAAACCGTCTGCCTATCCCGGCTGCGGACATCCCAGAGCGATTTGTACCCATGCCTCAAAGGGAATCTCGTCCACCTGCACCCACTACTCGCATACCTGATATCGGTAGTGTGCCACAAGTGACACCAAAAGATGTCTATGATGGCTTTGGTGATGGATTTGAAACTGAACCGGAATTTAGTTCTCTGCATCTGATCAATCATCCTAGTTACCAAGAATTAAATGATAAGCGTCGTACCCGGACCCGCCGTAGCCGCATTAGTGTGAATGGTGGTAACGGTAAGGATGAATCCCGCTTACCTAGTAATCCTCTAGCTTTTGTTAATGATCCAGATTTAGACTTAGAAGAACCTGAATTACCAATACCAGAAATCTCTCCCCCAACTATTAATAAATCAGGTTGGACGGAAAGACCAGAACGGACAAAGGTAAAATTAGACCCGATTAAGGTAGAACCACCAGAGGTGATTACGGTGGAAATGTCAGCAAAGGAACAGGATACTTATGCTGAAATGGGAATTTCTCCTTTACTCAAGTTAGATCGGGAGGGAAAAAATCCTAGATCGGTGATTATCAATGTTGTGCAACCAGGACAATCACCTATTGAAGAATCTGAAGTTGTTCCTGAACCAATTGTTACTGAAAAAACACTTCCTGAAGTTGTCGCTATTAAACTACCGACATCAAAATTTGAGATAGAAGAAGATTCATCCTTTCCACCATTAGTAATATTTCCAGAATTGACAGAAATTCTTGGAGAAAAAGCAACTAAAGCTGAAGGAAAAATAGAACCTGAGAAAGAAACTAAAGTTGAAGAAAAAACGGAAATTGAAAAAGAAATAGAATCTGATAGTAATAGTAGTTCTATTCCTAATCGTCGTCGTCGTCGTCGTTCATCAGCCTTAGATACAGATGGTTTTGGACTGTGATTTTCATGATTTGTGTGATTTTTGTGATTGATTAATTAATTGATTAATTAATTGATTGATTAATGAATCAATCAGGTAAATCAAATCAATGAGATAAATCATAGTTCCGATTAATCATCTACATCAAATAAATCAAACAAATCATAGTTTAGACAATGGCAGACATTAAACCTGCATCCTGGGATAATTCGAGTTGGTTAGAGTTTTCTACTTACTCAAATATGCAGGGTGCAGTTGGGGGTGTAGATGAGGTAGGTAGGGGCGCTTTATTTGGTCCTGTGGTAGCGGCGGCAGTTATATTACCAGTAGACGCTTTATCAATACTGATGTTAGATAACATTAAGGATAGTAAAAAGTTGTCTAGTTCTCGGAGAACTAAACTGGCTCAAAAAATTGCCACGTTGGCTGTAGATTGGAGAATTGGTTATGCTACAACGAAGGAAATAGATGAGTTGAATATTTTACAGGCGACTCTTTTGGCTATGAAGCGGGCTGTTTTGAAGTTGCGGGTAAAGCCGGAACTGTTTTTGATTGATGGTAATCAGTTGGTGAAGAATTTGCCAATACCTCAAGAAACAGTTGTCAAAGGTGATGAGCGATCGCTTAATATTGCCGCAGCTAGTATCATGGCAAAGGTTTGGCGTGATGATTTGCTGCAACGGTTAGCGTTAAAATATTCCCTGTATGATCTAGAAAAAAATAAAGGTTATGGAAGTCCGCGTCATTTACTCGCACTTCAAAAATACGGACCTTCATCTTTACATCGTCGCTCTTTTCGTCCCTGCCAAATAATTTGAGATTTGAGATTTTGGATTTGAGATTTTGGATTTCCAGTTTTTGAGAACAATTGCCAAATTTGCCTTATTTTTCCATAAACTACTCAAAATTTAAACTTGGTAATATGGCTTGCGCCACACTACCGCTATCAGTGATGTTATGATCAGTTTCGTTATTTTGAGTTTGTGAGATTACCCAATGACGATAATCTGCTAAGAGGTGATGTAACAATCTTTGCTTAATTGTTAGTAATACACTTTTGAGCAATCCATTCCCTGTAGTTTCTAAAATTGATTTGGGTGTAAAGGAAAATGGTTGCGGTATGTCTACTAAAACTTCCAAATCAGCTTTCCCTTGCAAGTAAGTTTCACCATTGAGTTGAACTGGTGACAAATAGCCTTTTAAATTCAGTGCAAACCTTTCGTTAATATACTCAAAACCCAATATCTCACAACCGAGCGATCGCAAATAAACTGTACCGCTGGCATCTGCCCAGACTCTCATGTCTACAGTCGGCTGAATACTCAGTGACATAAAAGACAGAGGACGCATTTTTAATCGAAAACCTTCTTCAGAAAGTTGTTGAATTCTTGTATTATCAGCTAAGGCATTGACTAAACGTTGAGGCTGCCGCAGGTAGTGTTGAATAGGAATAGATTGCTTAGGAAGGGAAATTTCCACCGATTGAGAGGCAATAAACTTAGTAACCATGAGCAAATTAAACCATTTGTTTTTTAATTGTAATATTTTTTAACAATTTGAATTGCCAAAAATCTAACTTTTAATTTATTATTCATCAAATTCGCCAAATTTAACAGCATGAACCAGAAAATCGCTCATTTAGGTCCGCCAGGAACTTATGCCGAACAAGCGGCTTTTTTTTATCTCAACTGGTTAAAAGCCCATTCGGATATTAATTCTCAAAGAAGCTTTGAATTATGTCCATATTCTACCATTGCTCAGTCCCTACAAGCAATCGCCGATAAACGAGCAGCCATAGCTGTTGTTCCGGTGGAAAATTCTATTGAGGGTAGTGTCAACATGACAATGGATAGCTTATGGCAATTAGGAAATTTAAAAATTCAATTAGCTTTAGTTTTACCAATCCAACATACATTAATTTCCTATGCCACAAGTTTAGATAATATTAAAACTGTCTATTCTCATCCTCAAGCGTTAGCGCAATGTCAAGAATGGATATCACAGTTCTTGCCAAATGTCAATTTAATTCCCCGAAATTCAACCACTGAAGCACTACAGGGATTAGAAGAAGAGGTCACTACAGCAGCTATATCTTCTAGTCGGGCGGCACAATTGTATAATTTACCTATTCTTGCCAGAGGGATTAATGATTATCCAGAAAACTGCACTCGGTTTTGGGTAGTAAGCAGGGAAGAAAATCATCCCGTTGATTGTACTCATACATCTTTAGCCTTTAGCGTGCCAGCCAATGTACCAGGTGCATTAATGAAAGTATTGTCAGTATTTGCTCATTTGGGTATTAATCTGAGTCGGATTGAATCGCGTCCGACAAAACGTTCTTTAGGGGAATATTTATTCTATTTGGATATTGAAGCAGATGTAAATGCACAAATTATGAAATCTGCTTTGGAAGAGTTGCGAAATTATACGGAAATTTTGAAAATTTTTGGTAGTTATAGTGTGTTACCAATTAATTTATAATTGGGGAAATGCAAAAAATCAATGATTGGGCGCAGGCCCTGCGCCCCTACTTTGTGGTAATAGTGTAAAAATATATAGAATATTCTGGAAATATCCATTACATTACTTTTTGAAATGCCAAGTTTTCCGACTTCTACCTTAATGCAAATATCTGTAGCGCCAAAACTTTGTCAACCTTTAAAGATTGTCGCCTTGGGGGATAGCCTAGTATATGGATACGGTGATCCAGAGAAAGGCGGTTGGGTGGAACAATTGCGACGGTGGTGGATGTTACCGGACAGTGTGGGTCATGTGCTTTATAATTTGGGGGTAAGGGGCGATCGCACACAACAAATATGCCAACGTTTAGAAGCAGAATTTCGTCACCGGGGAGAAATCCGCAATCGTGTTCCTGACTTGATTATTTTGTCTGTGGGTGTTAACGATACACCTCGGTTAAGAAGTCCTAACGGCAGAAATTACACAGATTTTAGTCAGTTTGAATCAGAAATCGCTACATTGCTGGATCAATCTCAAAAACTCTGCCCCGTGCTGTTTGTGGGGATGGTTCCCGTAGACGAAAGCAAAATGCCCTTCCTTGATTGTTTATTCTATAATCATGCCGACCAATACCGCTACAAAGAAGCAACACGACAAGCTTGTGAACAAAGACAAATTCCCTATTTAGATATTTTTGATCAATGGATGCAGCGGAGTCAAGGATGGAGAAGCGATCGCCTCACCAGTGACGGACTGCACCCCAACACACTGGGTTATCAGGACTTGTTAGAAGCCGTACTCAACTGGAAAGAATTATCCCAATATCATTGTCAAGCTGATTATCGGGCAGAATTACAGCAGGAGTTAAGATAATCAGCCACTTCTGAGGGCGACAATGGGGTCTAACATAGCAGCTTGTCGGGCGGGAAAGACACCGAAAACTAAGCCTATGCTACCAGATATTGTCACAGCCACAGCGATCGCATATAGAGGAAATTGAGGAGTTAAAGGCGTGAAAAATGCCAAGGGGATAGTTCCCCCAACTCCTAAAATTATCCCCAGCAAACAGCCAGAAAGAGAGAGAATAATTGCCTCAATTAAAAACTGCGCTAAAATATCATTCTGAGTTGCCCCAACTGCCTTGCGTAAACCAATTTCTTGAGTGCGTTCAGTCACAGAAACTAACATAATATTCATAATACCAATTCCACCTACTAACAAAGAAATGGCAGCAATTAAAGCTAATAATAAAGATAAAATACTAGTCACCTGAACTACCAATTCTTGAAACTTTTTATTTGCGAAAACAGCCACATCTTTTTTACCATGTAGTCGAGCCAGAATATTAGTAATTTGAAAACCTGCCGCGCGAACACTATCTCTATTTTTGGCAGTCACTAAAATATAACTGAGAGGAATATCAGATATTGATCTACGTCCAACTAATCTATTAGCAAATGTTGTCAGTGGGACAATTGCAGTTTGATCCAAATTCTCCCCAGCAAATGCACCCTTTGATTGCAATAAACCAATAACTTGAAACGAGATATTATTAATCATCACTTCTTGTCCCACAGGATTTTCATCACCGAACAACTTGCGGCTAGTTTCTGCACCCAAAACAGTGACTTGAGCCTGTTGTTGCTGTTGTTTTTGATTAAACATTCTACCAGTGGCAAGAACAAGATTTTGCACAGCGAGCAAATCAGACGTAGTTCCTTTAACAGTTGTGGATGTTAATTTATTATTAAAGCTAATTGGCATTTTCTGCTCATCTATAGGAGCAACTTTGCTAACACTAGGAACTTGAGCTTTAATTGCTTCTGCGTCTGATAACACCAATTGGGCATCAGGAAATTTCATGCCTTCATCATCTTCAAAATTACTATATACCGTGAGTTGATTTGCGCCAAAAGCCTCAAGTTTGCCCAATACAAGATTTTGTGCGCCCTGTCCAATCCCAATCATACTAATAACAGAAGCATTGCCAATAATTATTCCCAGCATAGTTAGTCCGCTACGGAGTTTATTAGCAGCGAGAGTTGCAAAAGCCATGTTCACACTTTCTAGCAAATTCATAATTTAAAACGATAAAAAGATAAATTTCTTCTGCTGACTCCTTACACCAAGAAACCTGCAAATAAAAAACACCCAACCACCTAAAGCAAAAAATTTCTTAAACTCTCATTCCTCCGTGTTCTCTGTGTCTCTGTGGTTCGTTTATTTAAGTATTTTTTTAATTAGAAATCCCTAAGATCCCATAGGACGATCAACACCATCAATTAATTGATTAGCTGGTGGTTGGATAAAAACCCGTTCACCCTCAGAAAGTCCGCCCAAAATTTGCGTTTTATCACCAGAAGTAATTCCTACCTGTATCGGATGAAATTTGGCTTGATTATCCTTGTCTGGTAACAATACACCCACTTGCCCCTCTTTACCAGAAACCACAGCAGCCGAAGGAACTACCAAAGCATTGCGAATGTCATTTACTAGAAAAGTTAACTTCACATTTAGCCCTACCTTGAGTTTATCTTGACCCGTTGCCAAAGCAATCTTGACTCGCATAAATGTGACATTTTCTTCCTTAACTCCTCTGGGGGCAATCAAACGGACTTTCCCTTGAAAAACTTGATCAGGAAAAGCATCAAGGCGAATTTCTACAGGCTGATTTTTCTGAATCTGCGCCATATTTACTTCGGGAACTTTAGCTTCTATTTCCAAACCACTGGATAATTCAGCAATGGAGGCGCTAGTTCCCCCTTCATTAGTAGAAACAGAAGTATTTGGAGTTACAAAGTCCCCCGCTTGGGCAAAACGCCGGGTGATTAAGCCAGCGAAAGGAGCGCGAATGAAAGTATTTTCTAACTGATTTTCGTAAAATTGTAATTGGGCAGTTGCTTGAGCTACTTCAGCACCAGCTTTGGTAATTTCCTCAGTTTGATAACCGGAAAGTAGTTTTTTCAGTTGTTGTTGGGCAGATATCAGACTAAATTTAGCTTGTTCTAAGTTATCTTTAGCACTCTTTTCTTCATTTAAAGCCGCATCTAGTTCATCACGGGAGATTGCTCCTTGAGATACAGGATATTGCCTACGCTTAACTCGTTGAGAGGCTAATACCAAGCGAGATTCAGCTTCCCGGACTTGGGCTGTATACTTACGTACATCAGCTTGAGCGATCGCAATTTCTTCTGGTCTATAACCCTTACGCTTTTCTTGTAATTCGGCTTTTGCCTTCCATAACAGCGCTCGATACTGATTCACCTGGGCTTGAAAGGCTTGACGCTCCATTTCTGCGATTAATTGTCCTTTTTGGACAGAACTACCTTCATCTACATAGAGTTTGGCAATTCGACCGGCTTCTCTTGGGCTAATGTTAATTTTGCGAACTGGTTGCACGACTCCATTGGTTTTGATTTTAATGTTTAAGTTGCTGGTAGTCACAGGGACTGTTAAATCTGTAATATCTTTTTTGCTGGGTTGATACCAATGGCTGAAGTAAGCAATACCCATTCCAGATAAACCAAATGCAGTCAGCCCAATGAGCCAAGGAATCGGATTTTTGATGTTCATGACTGATGGAATAACGAACCACAGAGGCGCAGAGGACACAGAGAAATGAGAGTGGAAGATGATTTCTGCGTAAGTCCTAGAATTAAGTTTTTTTGTATTACACTCCGTACTGTTCTACCTGCATATTCCAGAGGGCGGTATATTCGCCTCCCAGTTGTAAAAGTTCTTGGTGAGTGCCATCTTCAATTAAATGACCATCTTTGAGGACTAAGATGCGGTCAGCCATTCGCACTGAGGCTAATCTGTGGGTAATCAGGATGGTAGTTTTCCCTTCCGCTAGTTCCACAAAGCGTAGGTAAAAATCACACTCGCTGCGGGGGTCTAGTGCTGCGGTAGGCTCATCTAGAAGGAGTAGTTGGGCTTCTTGGCGGACAAAGGCACGAGCTAGAGCTAATTTTTGCCACTGTCCTCCAGAAAGTTCTGTACCGCCAAACTGTTTACCCAATTGTGTATCTTCTCCACTGGGAAAATCATCCACTAGTTTGACGATATCGGCTTTTTCTACTGCATATCTGAGAATTTCTCGATTTTCTAGGGCGGCTAGGTTTCCTAATGCGATATTTTCTCCCAGGGTGAGCGAGTAATGTCCAAAGTCTTGGAAAACCCCCGCAATTTGCTGCCGCCACTGCTCTAAGTTCAAATCTCTCAGGTCTATACCATCAACGATAATCCGTCCTGTGGTGGGGTCGTAGAGCCTGGTTAATAGCTTAACTAGAGTGGTTTTACCTGCGCCATTTTCTCCAACTATGGCTACTGTTTGTCCTGGGTAAAGGGTAAAGGAAATATCCTTGAGTGCTAATCTACCATCTGGGTAGTGAAAATCAACTTGATCAAAGGTAATACCTGCACGAATCGGAGTGGGGATTTTTTCTCCAGGTATGTTCAATACCATTGGGGTGGGACTGTCGAGAAAGTTGAAAAACTGCTGCATATAGATAATATTCTCGAATAAATCCAACCAATGACTGACAAATCTTTCTAAATTATTCTGGAAGTAAGTTAATGATTGTACGAATAAAAGGACACTTCCTGGGCTTAACTGTCCTCTAAAAGCTTGCTTGACTACCCAATAGAAAGAAAATCCGTTTCCTAATGTACTGAGAATAGCTAAACTAGATGACCAAAATGCTTGTTTACCTCGCAGATGACGCATAGATTGATGTAAAGATTGAAATGCTTGCCCGTAAAGCTGCATAAAAAATGTACCTAGCTGAAACAACCTGATTTCTTTGGCATAGGTATCAGTGAGCATTACTGTCGTGTAATACTGCATTTTCCGAGATTGGGGACTGTTTTCAAATAAAGTGATCCAAATCTCTCTACCATATTGGGAAGAAACTACGATCTGGGGTATAGTGGCGATCGCAATTACCAATGGTATCCAAACAGCCAGGGGAATTAATAGCCCAATTACCACGATTAAAGTAATCAATGAGCGGCTTAATTCCACCAAATTTTCAACTAAGTTTAAGGGTTTATAGCTAACTTGTTGTTGAAGAATTTGTAACTCATCATAAAATTCAGGATCTTCAAATCGGCTCAAGTCCGAAAAACTATCAGCTTTTCGCATTAATAATAAACTAATGTGAGCCGCTAATTTATCATTGAGATTTCCTTGAAGTGCCAATATCCAAGGATAGAGAAGGTTTTCTAATAGCAAAGCTCCCACCCATGCTGCTACTAAAAGCCACAAAATTGAATCATCTAATGCTTTACCAGTTGTTAAGGCTGTAGCGACAGTATCTACCACTAGTTTGGTAATCCAAACACTAACCCCAGGAAGAAACCCTTGCAATAAGGTTACAGCAATCAAAAACACCATTTCTTGAGGTGCTGCTGTCCATAACAAGGGTAAGGAACGCCATAAAACTCTACTATAATCTTCCACCCAAACTCTTAAATCACTCATTAATTAACCCTGATTTTTTTTATAAGCTGTTAGATAATTCCCTGATTTCCAAAAGTTTGATATTTTCTAAGTAATAACTAGATTTATTACTTGGGAGAGATTCTTCAAAAATAAAATATGCAGTGATCAAATTTCATCCCTTTTAGTGCGTAGTTTGAAACCCTTGTAGAGACGTTCCATGGAACGTCTCTACAATCTTTACCGGAGAAGTTTAATCATTTACTAGCAAATTTATCAGAGATTTTTCGGATTTTGCTGTCTATTAACTTAATATCTTACTTTTGAAAATTTTTGTTCTCCACTTCTTAAGGATGAATATTTTAAAATTTTTCAACTGTATGCTGTCTGACAATCTTACTAAAGGAGTAACTATAAAGAAATAGAACTACGCTTTTAAATCAGCTAAGTAGGTTAGCATTGAAAATTGTCGTTATGGGAAGGCAAGAGGCAATCATGCAAGAGTGAAGAAGCTTTGGGCGATTTTACTTTTCTTTACACACTTTGATTTTATTGTGTTCACCTACCTATGAGCATTATTTTAAATTGGCTTTAACTACAAAATTACTTTGAATTATAAGAATTTGATTCATCATTAGCACAATTTTATAAATTGAGCCTGAATCTATTAAGAGATAAAATAATACTACTCAAGAAAGAAGAAAATTGTCTAGAAAAAGATATTCTTGTAGAAGTTGGATAAGCAAATGAAGACATAATTGGCAATTCTGACAAGAGCAATTTTCCTAAAAGACAAGGTTTTACGAAATATAAATCTCATCTGATACTTCCCCGCATTGATTATAAATTGGTTTTGCTCTTTTGTGGACTAGTGAAATCTTAAGAATGAGTCTTCATGCTTTTTAACTATATCTGTATCGGGATAATAGTTAGGCATTAGTGATTGCTTGATTTTTTGATTATTCTTCAAACTTGTGAATACTGAATGACTCAAAAAATCATCACAGCTTTTCATAAACTCAAATACAGATGTGCAAACAGGTTATTGAATTCAATTTAAAAGGAGTAAGTGACAATGCTGGCAGAAAAAACACTGAATCAACCAACAATAGAAATGCGTTTGGTAGATCAAGCCGACAAATTAGAGAAACTTCTGTTGTCTGAGGAGGAAATAGCAACTTTAGAAAAATTAGCAATGTCGGGAGTATTTGACTCTGAAACCACCCAAAGATGGTTTGCTCATTGCGGTGGCTGTGGTGGATGCGGTGGATGTGGTAGACCTTGTGGTGGATGTGGTAGACCTTGTGGTGGATGTGGTAGACCTTGCGGTGGTTGTGGTAGACCTTGTGGTGGTTGTGGAGGATGTCATGCAACAGTATCAAGTGTGTTGGAAGACACTGATGAACTTGGATTTGGATACTAACTAAACCTAGAGATAGAACAGCAATTCAGTAATTCAAGAAACCGAGTTTTTTGAGTTTAGATACCCAACATCTGGCTGAAAAAGCGTAATAAAAACCCTGTTTTTTCTCAATATTTTTTGTTAGCAAAAACAGGGTTTTTAATTCTTTTAATTGCTATTGATAGCAGGATTCAATTTTTGCAATAAAGTCTATGAAATTAAATGATGGTAAGCGGCTCCGGCTACTAGAACACGTTGTCATTAATGTAATGCCGGCAGATTGCAGTGGCGAAGAAAGTATGATATTTAATACGACACGGCGAACCCTGAGAGTACAGGGTCACGCTTTGCATAATGTAGAAAAAATTGTTTTACCTTTACTAGACGGCTCTCGCACAATAGGAGAAATCCGCGATGCTATTGGCGAACAATTGACCGATTCTTCTCTAAATCAATGTTTAGAGTTTTTGATGGACAATCGCCTAGTGGAAGAGTCTTTGGAAAATCCAGATGATTTAGATAGTCGTGCTTATTTACTGCCTCAAATTAGTCTTTATCATGAATTAGGCTTTAACCAAAAAGATGCTCGGAAACACTTAGCTAATGCCAGGATTGCTGTTTTTGGACTGGGAGGTTCGGGACTGATAGCAGCAATTAATCTGGCTACTGCTGGTATTGGTTTTGTCCGTTTGTGCGATGATGCCTGTATCCTGCCGTCGGATTCCTTGATGATGTCAGGCTCAGTATTGAATAAAATTGGTGCTTTTCGGGGTGTGGAAGCGGCTCGACAAATTGAAGCCATTGGTGGAGTTACTCAAACTGAGATTGTTACAGATAATTTAAATGACGATACAACCATCAATCCTTTGTTGGCGGATGTTGATCTAGTGATTGTTGCTACTGATGCCGTATCTGTAAATCTAGCCTATCGTCTAAATAGACTATGCCTGAAGATGCAGCGCCCATTGCTACCGGGTGGGGCGGCTGGGATTGAGGGAAATGTCGGTCCACTGGTTTTTGCCAAGGATGGACCCTGTTATCTATGCTATCGGATGCGGTCTATGGCTTGTTCTAAGTTTCCAGAGGCGGAATTGGCGGTTGAACAGTTGCTCAACCGGGAACGGCGTTCTCAACCACGACTACGGGAAAATTTACCAATAGGTCAGATGTTGGTGGGAAGTTATATGGCTCTTGATGCGGTGAAGATGATGCTCGGTCTACCTATGGCTACTGACGGAAAATTACTACATATAGACTTACTTGGTACAAAGCTGACTCACAATGTTGTTCTCAAGAAACCAGGTTGTCCCCATTGTTCACCAAAGAAAGGGAATAGGGAACAGGGAACAGGGAACGGAAAAAGATAGGAGATAGGAGAGAACACAGTGAATACAGCGATTTCGCAGAGCGCAGTACCAGGGGCGATCGCCAGTCCCCGCTGGCAAGATTTAGTCAGCCCCCATACTGGCATTATTCGATCCTTAGATAGATTCACCAAGCCTTATACAGAGTTCGATTTCCCGGTTTTGTGGCAAGCCGAATTAGCAAATTTCCAGCTTCGCAAACAGCAGGATGATTTACGCTACGGTGTCGGCAGAGGCATGACGGATGAACAAGCCATTTTTGGGGCTGTGGGCGAAGCTATAGAAAGATACTGCGGTGGTATTGTTGATCATCGGCAACTGACTGTTAGTAACTATGAAGAATTAGGTAATCGTGCCGTTTCTCCTGCGGTTTTTTCCCCTTTTTCTGACCAACAATACTCTGATCCAAATTTTCCTTTCCCAGCCTTTGAGCCAACAACGCAGACTTCATGGATCAATGCCCTTTCTTTATCTATTAACCAACAGGTTTTAATTCCAGCGTTTTTAGTTTATTTAGACTGGGATGGCAACCAACCAGGAGATCATATTTTACCTGTCACTACTAACGGTATGGCTAGTGGACCATCTTGGGAGTTTGCAGCCTACAGGGGTTTGTGCGAATTAATTGAACGCGATGCTTTCATCATTACTTGGTTAAATCGTCTCCCCGCTCCGCGCATCTATTTTGACCACCTGCCAGGAATTGAGACGGAAATTGCCCGCCACTATGCCCGCTTTGGCATTGAGTTAGTTGTCTTCCAGTTGATTACTGATATTCAAGTCCCAGTTTTCATGGCTATGTTAATTGACCGTTCGGGCAAAGGTCCCGCTGTTTCCACTGGTATGGGATGTCATCTTGATGGAGCAACGGCTTTTCACAAGGCAGTTTTTGAAGTTTGTCAGGCTCGCTTTGGCGACATAGAACGGATGAAAACTGGTGCTGGGGCTAATCTTCATCAATATAGTGATGTTCAGAATTTGGATGATCACAGCGCTTTTTTCTATACAACGGCTCGGTTGAGTGAGTTGGATTTCCTGTTTCATCATCATCAATCCTGCCAAGTTGAATATTTACCAACTTACGAATCTGCATCAGAAGCGGAGAATTTGCAATCAGTAGTTGCCAAGTTGAATTCAGTGGGTGTTGAACCTTATGTCGTGGAAATTACCGCCCCTGATATCGCCTCTCTTGGTTTCCGAGTCGTGCGGACTTTAGCCAGTGAATTAGTTCCTATCTATTTTGGTTATGGACAAGAGCCACTGGGAACTCGACGGTTGTTTGCAGTCCCAGAAAGGTTAGGTTATGGTGTCCGACGTACCAAAAATGACTTGAATCCCTGCCCACATCCGATGGCTTAAAACGAGGAAATTAGAACAATGCACACAGTCAATGAACCTCTGGAGTTAGCTCTTCTCTATCATTTGAACTCTCCAGTCCCCAAAAGTTATGTCAAGCGTGTTCCGGCTACTGAACTGCGATATCTGCCAGAAGATCCCTTTCTGGAATTGCCACCAGCACCACGTGATAACCCGCTGTCGGAACTTTTAGCACGGCGTAGTTCTGTGCGATCATTTGAAAATCAGGTGATGCCACTTGTCTCCTTAGCGCAACTACTGGATGCAGGGTGTGGACTCAATGGACTGCGTGAGGTAGATAATCAATGCTATGAGGCTCGCAACTCTCCCTCTGCGGGAGGATTGTATCCCCTGGAGGTGTTCGTATCTACACAAGCAGTGGAGGGTTTGGTTGCCGGACTTTATCACTATGAACCTCGCGGACACGGTTTACATTGGGTGAATGATGCTGTACCAACAGATTTTGTAGAAGCATTTTTGCAGCAAGATTATATTGTCAATGCCAATGCTCTGTTTGTGTTCACGTCGGTTTTTATGCGCTCAATGGGCAAATATGGAGCGCGAGGCTATCGTTTTGCACTGTTGGAAGCTGGTCATCAAGCTGAAAACATAAGTTTAATGGCTGTGCAATTGGGGCTGGACAGTCTTTGTCTCGGTGGATTTCATGATATGAGTTTAAACGCTATGTTGGGGATTGATGGGCAACGTCATGCGGCTATTTACTGTGTTGCTGTTGGGAGGAAGGGATAATTTTTTTTCACGCAGAGGCGCAGAGGCGCAGAGAGGAAGAGTTTGAGGAATTATTCTTTACTACCGGTAAAGGTAATACCTTGAATTAAGTAGCGGTTAAAGAAGGCATAAATGGCTAAACCGGGCAGGGTGAATACCATTGAGGCTGCCATAATGTAGTTCCAATAGCTGATATATTGACCTTTAAAGGTGTTTAGTCCCAAGGGTAAGGTGAACATTTCTGGGTCAAAAAGAATGACTACGGGCAGTAAAAAATTATTCCAACTGCCCATAAATACAAAAATCGCTTGTGCGGCTAATGCTGGTCTGGCTAGAGGTAAAACTATGTGCCAAAAAATTCCCCAGGCATTTAAACTATCTAGTTGACCGGCTTCTTCTAATTCTCTAGGGAAATTAACAAAGAATTGCCGCATCATGAAAATAAAAGTAGCATTAACCATACTCGGAACTATCATCCCTGGGTATGAATTTAACCAGCCGATGGCTTTGAGAATTAAAAATGTGGGAATTAGGGTAATTTGCGCTGGAACTACTAAGACTGTCAAAATTAGGAAGAACCAGAAACTTTTACCATGAAAATGTAATCTGGCTAGGGCATAACCTGCCATTGAGTTAAATAGTAAGTTTAAAATTGTGACGGTAACGCCAATAATTACACTATTAAATAACCATCGCCAAAATAAAGGTTCTTGCAGAAATATCTGTTTGTAGTTATCAAGAGTAAAATGTTTGGGGATGAAATTAAACTCACCACTAATGATTTCAGGAAGGGGCTTAAATGATGCGGAAAATGCCCAAAGAAAGGGAATTATGGTGATAATTCCATAAACTGTGAGGAAGATATATAATAGAACTTTAAACCAGAAAATATCAAGGATTTTATTCAAATTTTATAACCTCCGAAGAATTGTCTCTGAATTAATGTGAGGATAATAATTACAGATGCTAGTAAAAAAGCGATCGCTGCACCATATCCCATCTGTAAATTCCGAAATACGGTTTGATAAATTAGCAAAACTAAGGTGAGTGTAGCGTTATTTGGTCCACCAGTTCCTCCAGAAAATATATAAGATTGATCAAATAATTGAAAAGTCCCAATTATCCCCATTGCTATGACGAAGAAAGTCACCGGTTTTAATAAAGGCAAGGTAATATAAAGAAACTGTTCCCAACTATTAGCACCATCAAGTTCTGCGGCTTCGTAAAGGGTTTGGGGGATGTCCTGTAAAGCTGCTAAATAAATCACCATAAAAAACGGTGCTGTTGACCAAATATTCATGATCATAATTCCTTTAAGAGCAACAGATGGATCTCCTAACCAATTATAAATAGGTAATTTTAGGAAAGCTAAAAAGTTGTTTAGGAGTCCATTTGTGTTATAAATCCACATAAAAATTAGTGTCAATACGGCGGAAGATGTGACTGTTGGTAAAAAGTAAAGAATTCGCCACCAATTTTTCCCGCGAATGCCAGAATTGAGTGTTACAGCTAAACCTAAAGCTAAAATAGTTTGAGTGGGAACAACAATGGCTACATATTCTGCGGTATTTTTTAAAGCAATTCCTACTCTTTCATCTGTTAGCAATCTTTGGAAATTACCTAATCCGAAAAACTGGTAATGAATCCCTCCTAGCATTTGCACTTTGTGTAATGAAAGAAATACGGCATAGAGAATAGGCAAAATTACAAATGTGCCTAAAACTAAAATACTGGGAGTTATGAATAAATAAGCTGTTAAATTTTGTTTGATTTGTCTATTACAGTGATTTTCTGGTAAATGAAACACATTTTTATATCTCACGCAAAGGCGCAATCACGCTTCGTGATCTCGAAGAGTAGGCGCAAAGGAAGAAAGGAATAGAAAAATTAGAGTCTGGTACAAATTTTAATTACAAACTCTACATATCTACCTGAATTTGTTGGTTGGCTGTATTTTGTGCTTTTAACATTGCCTGTTTTAATGGTTGTTGTCCTAGCAAAACACTAATAAATTGATTATCAAAGTTGTTGATAATTGCGGCGGGATACTTGCCTAATTGCCAGGGTGTAGCATAATTAACTCCTGCTACTAGTGATGCTCTGAGAGGATCTTGATCATATCCTAATTGTTGTGCTACTGATTTACGGGCTGGTAATGCAAATCCTTTCCTTGTCCATTTTTTCATGCCTTCTTTACCTGTTAAGTAGGAAATGAGTTTCCACGCTGCAAGTTTATGGGGCGCTTGTTTATTCATGACATAAGCAACGGTAAAAACCATTGTTGCTTGCTGATTATTAATTTTAGGGATCTCTGCTGTGGCAAATTCTAGTTTGGGAAAGGTTTCTTGCAAATAGGGAATTGCCCAATTCCCCTCAATTACCATTGCTACCTTATTTTGTCCAAACATTTCACTCCCTGAATTTGTACCGACATCAGATTTTTGAGCGGAAGAACGGTCTTTTTGATATTGATTAATGACTAATTCTAAACCTTGCAAACCTGGATCATTGGCAAAGGTAGCATAACCATTTTTATCAATAATTTCTCCGCCAAAAGCTGTAATTTTATATGCCTGACGGGCTAATTCGGGAATTTCACCAAAGCCATATTTATTCAGTTTGCCTGTTAATTGTTTGGCATAGGTACGGAGTTGTTCCCATGTGGTTGGTGGATTGGTTAAACCAATTTGAGTAAATGCTTGTTTGTTATAAAATAGGGCTAGGGTGGAATAGTCTTTAGGTAAACCATAAATATGATTTTGGTAGGTAAAATTGTTGAGGAGGTTGGGTTCTATGTCTGTGATGTCAAATTTGGGGTTAATGTATTTATCAAGGGGTTCTAGGACATTCTGACCCATTAAAAAAGGGGCTTCTAAAGCGTCAAGATAAAATACATCTGGTGCGGCTTCTCCTACTAGGCGGGTTTTAATCACATCCATATATTGATCGGCGATCGCTTCATATTTGACTTTGATCTGGGACTGCTGCCTTTCAAAGTCTTGGATTACCTGTTTTAACAGTGTTTGTTCTAGGGGATTACCTGTCCAACCACTGAGTTTGACGGTAATGGGTGGGGGTGATTTTGGTAATAGCAAATTATGACAACTAATAAGAGCGATCGCTATTGTTATTACCAATCCTAAAAAGTTAAATAATCTCTTTTTTCTCACAATTTAATTGAGATTAATTCTGAGTTGATATGGTCACTAATTTATTTCCCCTGCTGATATAGATCATCTTTCTAGAGGATGGTTTTATAGCAATAAGATCCCCGACTTCTTAAAGAAGTCGGGGATCTGACTCTTGCAATGTATACCTACGGCACGCTACGCTATCACAAATCAAATAAGATTACTATATTTCCTTAACTGCTCAGTATTGCATCACTTTTTGATCATTAAATTTCTAGATTTCTCTACCAAACGCATAAACTCACCCCGATAGCCCTCCTGATCTTCCCCCTGACCTTGAGTTGCTAATTTCATCACCAAATCATAGTTAGCATTCCCTTTGTATTCAGAATCACGTAATATCATCCCAAAAGTTGCCACAGCAGCCGCAAATCTCAAATTAGTGGCGGGGATTTGGTCAACTTTGAATTCACTATCTTTGATAGTTTGGGTAAGTAGGTTAGCATTGAAAATCGTCGTTATGGCAAGGCAAGAGGCACTCATGCAAAAGGCAAGAGTGAAGAGGGTTTGGGGGATTTTACATTTCTTTACACAGTTTGGTTTTATTGTGTTCACCTACTTAACTGTAAGGGTTTAACAACTAATCTACGATTTTTATCTTCGATGAGGTTTAACTAAACAGGCTTGATGACAACGACACCATAAGCATCTGGGGACAGATAATCTTTTGTAGCTTGGATTAAATCAGTGGCTGCTTGTGCTTGAATATATTGGGGGTAATTAAAGGCTGGTTCTAAGTCACCAATCAATGACTGATAATAACCATACAACCCAGCGCGATCGCTTGGTGTTTCATTTCCAAATATAAACCGATTAGCTACTCGTTGTTGAACACGGGCAATTTCTGATTCTTTGACAAATTCTGTTTGTAATCTGCGAAGATGTTGAATAATTCCTGCTTCCACAGCCGCTAAATTTTCTACATCACATTTAGCAGAAATCGAAAACACACCTTGCAATAAATTATTCATATTACTCACAGAAATTGAAGATACCAATCCCTGTTCTTCCCGTAAATCTCGCACTAATCTAGATGTTCTCCCATGTCCTAAAATACCCGCCACAACATCAAGCGCATAAGTTTCATCTAACTCCATCAATCCAGGAACTCGCCACATCATCACTAATCTTGCTTGTTGGAGAGTTTCATCAACAACTTCTCGACGAACTATTTGTGTAAATGCAGGTTCAGGAATTGCTGCTGTTTGTGTTAGTTTATTGGTCGTTTGTTGATAATTTTTATTAAATTCTTCCGCAATAATTTCTACTAATTCTTCTACTGGTAAATTACCCACAGCCACTGCTGTAATTGACTGAGGTTGATACCAATGAGCATGAAAATCTCGCATTTGTTGCGGTTTAACATGAGAAATAACAGATTCAGGTCCAAGTACGGGACGACGATAGGGTAAGGAATCAAAAGCGGTTTCCATGACATGACGATAAATTCTTCGTCTGGGATTATCTTCAGAACGTCTAATTTCTTCTAAAACTACTAATCGTTCCCGTTCAAAAGCATCATCAGGAATACTCGGATTACAAACAACATCTATTTGCAAAGGAGCTAATTCGGCAAAATCTTTAGGCGCAGTTGTGGTGTAATAGTGGGTGTAGTCTTGGCTAGTAGCAGCATTAGTCACCGCACCGCGCTCTTCAATCCGGCGTTCAAATTCACCACTAATGAGTTTCTGCGTACCCTTAAAAATCATGTGTTCTAAAAAGTGAGCCATACCATTAATAGCATCTGACTCCATTGCAGAACCGGTTTTTACCCAGAGGTTAAGATTAACCGCGTCTATCGGCATTTGTTCGGCGATAATCGTCAAACCGTTGGGTAAATAGTGCAGCGTAGGTGCATTAAGGCGTGGAAATTTCAGCAGAGTTGATGTCATTGGTTGTGGTGAGTGAAGAGCTATGTTACTTTTTCTATATTACAACTTTCTTGATGGTGTAAACCTTTTGCGGACAAGAAGTCAGAATTAAACGCAGATAAACGCAGATGAACACAGATAATTTTAGTCCTTTAGATTTCTAATTTTCCAGTTTTGTTGTATTTTTGCAAAATTCCTATCACAACTGCTGGTATTTCTAAATGAGGCAGAATTCCCGTATCGGGTATTTCATGAAAACCCTGAATTGCCTCAGTATTTAAATTTGCTAACCGTCGTCCTAATTGCATATTTGTAAATTGGGCATTTTCGCCCCACAACATCACAGTGGGAACTTGAAGTTGTTGAATATATAAACTCAAATCAAAATACAAATTTCCTCGTAAAAAAGACAAAGCTGCAAACTTAGCTTGATATCTTTGTGCAGAACTTAAATAAGCTGACACCATTTCTTGTGTCACTCTTTCCGGTTTAGCAAATAGAAAACTCTGCAAAAAGTTTCTCACTGCAATTTCATTTTCTGCACCTAAAGCATAAATTAAATTATCTACTAACGGTGTATTAATTAAAGAAAGTGGTAATCTTCTCCCTGCACCTTCTCCAAAATCATTAAAACCCGCAGGACAAACTAAAAATAAAGCGTTGAATAAATCGGGATAAGTAACAGCCAGACGAATAGTAAAAGCCGCAGTTAAAGAAGATGCTATGACGGTTACAGGTTGATCACAAGTTTGCGAAATGAACTCAAGAATCGTCGTTAAATAATCTTCAATTTGATAATCTCTCACAGGGTGAGCAGATTTTCCCCAGCCAATTAAATCCGGGGCTAAAATTCGATATTTTGACGCATAAGCTGGGTAAATTTTTGACCATTCATAAGCAGACGCACCACCACCAAAGTTATGTAGAAACAATAATGGTGGTAAATCTTGATTTTTGGTATTTTCCCAAGGAGTGCTAATTTGGGTATAATAAACCATTGCCCCCAAAGATGTATGAATGAATTTACTACCAAAACCCGGAGGTTGAAATTTCAGCATAATTATGAAAGTGAATCCTTGGTAATTTGTACAAGTTGATTTATATTGTCGTTACTAATATTATACGCAGCCCCAAACCCAATTACAAAACGTCCAGTCTTCGGTGTCAGTTGCAAAATCCGAAAATCTGGTAAATTGCGTAATGTAGAAATCAGTTCTCCAAAACGAAGCTGAAATTTATCAACAATTTGCTGCCATTTTTCAGTTTCCCTTTCTATCAAATTTGCGGTACAATCAAAGTTTAACCGCCGACGAGCAAAAATCTGTTTAGTTTTAATTTCGTCATCAATAAATAGAACACTTACAAAAGGATGATTTTGAATATTTTGCGTATGAGTAGCTAGTCCACTCACATAAATATAGATGTTCTTGTCATCATCCATCACAAAAGGAGCATAACTAGCATTAGGGATGCCTTGTGTATTTACCGTACTAATAATAATGCTGGTAAATTCTTCAGGAAATTTTTCATATTCAGCTTGGGCGTTGGCAAATTGGCTCATCACGACAATTATCATATTCTATGAGCATTATACCAAAAAATAGTAATCTGGCTATCCAGATCCCCGACTTCTCAAAGAAGTCGGGGATCTAAATCTACAAAAAATTGATACAATAACACTAAAATACCATGTTTAAATCGTAACTATGAATAATAACAACCGCTCTCAATGGGATTTATGCAGGTTTATTAAAACCCTAACTTACTTTGAAGTATTTCCGATTCTTAATTGGATTCAAAAATTATTTCCAGGTAGTTCCACAGATTATCAAGATAGACCAAAACAAGGAGGAAATATGGCTGTAATTCTGGTAGCTGGTGCAACGGGTGGTGTGGGTAAACGAGTTGTTAAGAAATTAATAACACAGGGTTATAATGTGCGCTGTTTAGTTCGGGATATTGAAAAAGCGCGGCAAGTTTTGGGTGATGATATTAATTTGGTAGTTGGAGATATTACCAAACCAGAGACTTTGACAAATTTAGTTATGGCTAATATTCAAGCTGTAATTTGTTGTACGTCAGTGCGTGTTCAACCTGTGGAGGGAGATACACCCGATAGAGCAAAATATAATCAAGGTGTGAAATTTTATCTGCCGGAAATTGTCGGGGATACACCAGAAAATGTTGAATATCAAGGTGTGAAAAATTTAGTAACAGCGGCCGCAAAATATCTGGTTGCTGCGGGTGAAAAACCGATATTTGATTTTACGAAACCATCAGATGAAATCAAAAATATCTGGGGTGCTTTAGATGATGTGGTTATGGGGGGTGTTAGTGCTAGTAGTTTCCAAATTAGGGAAAATACAGCAGTATTTACAGGTAATGTTTCTACTGCTAATTCTGGGGGGTTTGCTTCGGTGAGAACTAAGAATTTTTCACCTCTGCTGGATTTATCTGGCTATCAAGGTGTGAAATTGCGGGTTAAAGGTGATGGACAACGTTATAAAATATTTATCCGCACAGAGTCAACTTGGGATGGTGTTGGTTATAGCTATTCTTTTGATACTGTTGCTAATACTTGGCTAGATATTCAGATTCCTTTTACAGATTTAGTTCCCGTATTTCGTGCCAAAATTGTTAAAGACTGTCCACCAATGGACATTAGCAAAGTTTGTTCTGTGCAATTAATGTTGAGTAAGTTTGAATATGATGGTGCTTTAAATCCTGCATTTAATCCGGGGGGTTTCGCGCTGGAAGTTGCTTCCATTCAAGCTTATGGGGGGGAAACTTTACCTCAATTTGTATTAATCAGTTCTGCTGGGGTAACTCGTCCTGGAAGACCAGGAATTAATTTAGATGAAGAACCACCAGCAGTCAGATTAAATGACCAATTGGGAGGAATTTTAACTTGGAAGTTGCGAGGAGAAGAAAGTCTGAAAGCAAGTGGTATTCCCTATACAATTATTAGACCTTGTGCTTTGACGGAAGCAGCAGGAGGGAAGGAGTTAATTTTTGAGCAAGGTGATAATATTAGAGGAAAAGTTAGCCGTGATGATGTTGCGGAAATTTGTGTTAGAGCAATTAAAGAACCAAAAGCAAGTTATCTCACTTTTGAAGTTAAGGAGAGTGAAATAATTGCTAATAATCTAGATTGGAAAAATCTATTTTCTTCTTTGCAAGCTGATAAATAGAAATTTATTAATTAGCAATTTTGTTGGGTTTCCTTTGTCAACCCAACCTACAATTTTTATTTTTTATTTAAGTAATTGATAATATGATCTTAAAAAGATGGTTAATTAAACTCTATTATGACAATAAACAAAACTTTCGTGCCTGTGGCTTTAACTATTGCTGGTTCTGATAGTGGTGGGGGTGCAGGAATTCAAACTGATTTACGGACTTTTGCTTTTCACTGTGTTCACGGAACAAGTGCTATTACCTGCATTACAGCCCAAAATACTGTGGGAGTTAGTAGGGTTGATGCGATCGCTCCCCAGTCTATTATCGCTCAAATTCAGGCGGTTGTAGAGGACATTGGTGTACAGGCTGCAAAAACGGGAATGTTACTCAATCAAGAAATTATTTTGGCTGTAGCCCAGCAAATAACAGCTTATAAAATTGAGAATCTAGTGGTTGATCCTGTGATGGTATCACGCACAAGAGCGCAATTAATTGATGATGATGCCATACAAACCCTGCGGAATACTCTAATTCCCTTAGCAGCTATTATTACCCCAAATCGTTATGAAGCGCAGATTTTAAGCGGGTTAGAAATTACTTCTTTAGCAGATATGCAAGCAGCAGCGGAAATTATCCACAGGGAATTGGGAGTTAAGGCTGTTTTAGTCAAGGGTGGGGGAATGTATGGGAATTTGCGGGGTGTTGATGTTTGGTTTGATGGGGAACAATTGGAGATTTTGACAACGAAACAGGTAGAGACAAAAAATACTCATGGTACAGGTTGTACTCTATCAGCGGCGATCGCTGCTAATCTAGCTTTAGGTAAAGACCTATGGACATCAGTGCAAATAGCCAAGGAATATGTGACAAATGCCCTTACCTATTCCTTAGATATTGGCAAAGGACAAGGACCAGTGGGACACTTTTTCCCATTATTGATCAAATAAATTTATTTATTAATCGTTGTATTAATTACATAAAATCAGTTAATATACTGGTAGTTTTAATTATTTAACCCTTCTTGCTTCTTTTTTCATTCTCGACTCCTGATATTTTTCCCCATCTTTGCCTTTTGTGCATTTTTCTATGATTCTTGGGCATAATCTCATAAATAATCATATTCTGGTTTTGCGTACCCTTACTCTAACTACCGTATTTTGATACTAAAATCTCCATGAAAACAACTACAGGATCTCACTATAGCCAACCAACTAATAACTACCCCCCTTCTGTTCCCCTCTGCGTTTATCGAGAGTTGACAGCGGAGTTACAAGCAGTCCAATCTAAATTGGATGTCATTACCAGTCATAATCAGAAATTAGTCCAAGAAAATCAACAACTGCGGCAAGAAATTACTAAGGTGATTCAGTCTTGCTTAGAACTGCAAAAGCTAGTTAGTACACCATCACCCAGTTCTCCCGCACCATCTCTATCTGATCATGAAGTTAATTACCCACCTCAGCCTCAGCCGACACCTCATTATCATCAGGAGGTAAAACACACATCTAAACCAACTATTACCGCAGAATCTCCGCGTCAGCCAACAAATCGTCCCCGACCAAAAACATCAACAAAACCTACCCCTTCTGAAAACCGTCATCAGGAGTCTACTGCACCAAGGATAAATATAAACTTACCAGTATCAGAAACAGTATTTATAGAAGAACAGAAAGTTAACTACTATCCCCAATCTAAGTCTGAGGGTAAAGGCTTAAATGGTTGGTGGCTGGCAATAACCATTATATTCATTATGATAACTGGTTTTGCCGCTGGGTATTTAATTGTGCGCCCTTTATTCCAAAATCAAACCCCACCTTCAACAATTAAAAATTGAAAATTCGTAGCCAATTAGACATTAGGTGGCAGGTAATGTAGAGACGTTCCATGGAACGTCTCTACAAGAATTCCAGAAGATACACATTGAAGTCCTTGTCCTGGAGTATCAAGATTGATTATCTATCAACAGAACCCATAATTACGTCAATACTACCGAGAATAACAACAATATCTGCTACTTTCATTCCTCGGAGTAAATGAGGTAGAATTTGTAGGTTGTTGAAATCTGCGGCGCGAATTTTCCAGCGCCAGGGGAAAACATTATTATCACCTACTAAATAAATTCCTAATTCTCCCTTACCACTTTCAACACGGGAGTAGATTTCACCCTTGGGAACTTTGAAAGTAGGAGAAACTTTTTTAGCAACGAATTGGTAATCAAAAGCATCCCACTCGGATTTTTTCCCAGCCATTAACCGCTTGGCTTCTAGGTTTTCGTAGGGTCCACCGGGTAATCCAGCGATCGCTTGCCGAACTATTTTAACAGACTCGCGCATTTCTCGCATCCGTACCATGTAACGTGCAAGACAATCACCAACAGTTTCCCACTGAACATCCCAATCGAAATCATCGTAACACTCGTAGTGGTCAACTTTTCGTAAATCCCATTTTACCCCAGAAGCCCGTAACATTGGTCCAGAAAGTCCCCAGTTAATCGCTTCTTCACGGCTAATAGTTCCCAAACCCTCAATCCGGCGGCGGAAAATCGGGTTATTAGTAACTAAGCGTTCATATTCATCCACTTTGGGAATAAAGTAGTCACAGAAATCTAAACACTTATCTACCCAACCATAAGGTAAATCCGCAGCTACACCACCAACTCGGAAATAATTATGATTAACCATGCGGTAGCCAGTTGCAGCTTCCCACAGATCATAAATCATTTCCCGTTCCCGGAATTGGTAGAAAAAGGGTGTTTGTGCGCCTACGTCAGCCAAGAATGGACCAAACCATAATAGGTGGTTCGCAATGCGGTTTAATTCCAGCATAATCACGCGAATATAGCTGGCACGTTTAGGAACGGTGATACCCGCTAATTTTTCCGGTGCGTTAACTGTCACCGCTTCATTAAACATCCCCGCAGCGTAGTCCCAACGGCTAACGTAGGGGACGTACATGATTGTAGTTCTGTTTTCGGCAATTTTCTCCATTCCCCGGTGTAAATAGCCAATAACTGGTTCACAGTCAACGACATCTTCACCATCTAAGGTCATAATTAAACGTAAAACCCCGTGCATTGATGGGTGGTGAGGACCCATATTTAGCACCATCGGTTCAGTGCGGGTTTCGATTCTACTCATAGATTTTGCTGTTCTCCCGTTGTGGATGTTGTAAATTGACCCGCTAAGATTAACCTGCCACGATTGTTATTGTCTGCCAAAATTTAGCTTATAGGGATAATTTCTAGGTTATCTCTACAGGTGACGTTGGAGAGAGAATAGCAGAGTCGGTTTTGTACTTGATGTTTTATTTTGTGCAGCTTCTTCAATTATTATAGGTAAGCCTGATATATAAGGGATTGAGAATCTGGATTTTTTTCATGTACCTGGGGTTGTGGGAATGGGAAAAATCTTCCCGGTGCAGATGACTAAACTATAATTGTATCAATGGCTTGGTGATTTTGCTGATTTTGTCTTCGTGGCAAGATAGATTTAATTTATAATTACTCTAATTAATATCTATAGTTAAATTTTAGCTCACGCAAAGGCGCAAAGGCGCAAAGTAAGAGAAGCAGAGTTTTTAAGGGGTGTGATTTAGTTATGAATTATTTGCAAGTTTATTTTCAGGAAGTTAATCAAGTTTATCAAGGACAAAATGCTACTGAGCATAGTTATCGTCCAGCTTTGAGGAAGTTAATGGAGTCTTTAGATTCTGGTATTCAAGCTATTAATGAACCGGAAAGAATCGCTTGCGGTGCGCCGGATTTTTTGGTAAAGAATGGTGTTTTAGATGTTGGTCATATTGAAGCTAAAGAGGAGAAAGAAACCCCAAAGGATTATTAGATGATTATGTAAAGTTTATCCGTTTCGCTCAACATCGAGTACCGGAAACGGGTTTTAATGAAAGCAACAGCAACAGAAATTTCTATTTATGCTATTCCTGGTTCTGATCTTGTCGAACAAGTCAAATATAATGAAAATCATCAACAAATTTGGATAAATTCCGAACAGTATTTTGATCAAGTTCCCTCGCAAATTTGGAATTTTTATATTGGAGGTTATCAAGTTTGTCAAAAATGGCTGAAAGATAGAAAAGGGAGACAATTGAATTTTGATGATATTAGCCATTATCAAAATATAATTTCCATCATATCGGAAACTGTAAAGATTATGGAAGATGTTGATCAAATAATTGAAAAATATGGCGGTTTTCCGTTAGAATAAATAAAATCCCGGCGAATGGAATTCGCGGCTACACAAGCAAAGTCCGCCTTTGCGGACTAAATTAAGAACCCACGAAGGTGGGTTTCGTCTGTGTAGATGCGGTTTCTAACCGCCGCTTGTTCAAAATATGATCAATATTCTCGATATTTATAATGAACAAAACATCTGAACAAAAATTTTTGGAAGCTTTAGATATTTGTGAATCATTAATTGATTTTAAATATCGTCCTACCAATTCAACCTATCAAGCAATAGAGTTATTTTGTGAAATTGGTAAAAATCTTTCTGAATTACTAGAATTATGCCAAAAATATTCTATTAAAATTGAAAAAATCTGTGCCATTATTAATGAATATGGAACAAGTATAGATAATTGGCGCGTTGATTGTTCTCTTGGTTTTGGTGTAAAAGATCATTGTGGCTTTTTGAATTTTTTCCTAAATATTGATAGTGGTAAGTTTGAATATTTTACAGACAATTTTACAACACCTGAACAAATTGCTAAATTATTTAAAGATTGGAAGGGAATTGATTTTAATTCTGTCATTGAAAAGCAAAAAGCACTTACATTTTAATAAATCAAAAGTATTATCTAAACTTAGTTAAGCAAAATTGTCAATTAAGGAGATATTTATGAAAGAATTAATGAAACAACCCTCATCTTGGCTACCAAATGGAATAAACCTGAATCTTTCAGATCAATTTTGTCCTTTTTCTTTTACTGAAGAGTTACAACTTATTTTATAAGAACTCTTAGAAAAGAATAAAGAAAATCTACTTAATTCAGATGAACAAGCAGAATTGTCTGGTTTATTGGAATTAGAAAAAATCTTCAGTTTTATCAATGCTAAACTTGCTTCCTAATTATCAAGACCTATGCAAAAAATCTCTCAAACCCTCTTTAATTCGTGTCCTTCGCTTCTTCGTGGTTTATTTTTCCCTTATTTGTACATAAGTTTTATTAATGTTTAATTCCTATTACTAAGAATTTTATAATGAAATCAGATTCACAAACACCCATAGATTTAGAAGAAGTTACATTTTCCCATATTCCTGTTCTCAGTCAAGAAGTGATTACAGGTTTGAATATCCAACCTGGTGGACATTATTTAGATTTAACCATTGGTGGTGGTGGTCACAGTCGGTTAATATTAGCAACTGCTGAAGATGTGAAAATTACCGCACTTGACCAAGATGAAGATGCTTTAAATGCAGCAAAAGAGAATCTAGCAGAATTTGGAAATAGAGTCAAATTTATTCATAGCAACTTTGCTAATTACCAATTTCCAGAAAATACCTATCATGGAATTTTAGCCGATTTGGGAGTAAGTTCCTATCATTTAGATAACCCAGAACGTGGTTTTAGTTTTAGAAATACCGCAAATTTAGATATGCGAATGAACCAGCAACAATCCCTCACCGCTGGAGATATTATCAATGAATGGGGTGAAAAAGAATTGGCGGATATTTTCTTTAAATACGGTGAAGAGAGACTTTCTCGCAGAATAGCCAGAAGAATAGTTGAAAAACGCCCATTTAACACTACTACAGAATTAGCCAATGCGATCGCCTACTCCGTCCCTCCTAAATATCGTCATGGGAGAATTCACCCCGCAACCCGTGTTTTTCAAGCTTTGCGAATTGCTGTCAATGACGAATTAAAAGTCCTGGAAACCTTAATAGAAAAAGCACCTCACGCGCTAATTCCTGAAGGAAGAATAGCCATAATCAGTTTTCACAGTTTAGAAGATAGACCAGTTAAACATGGTTTGAGAAATTCCCCCTCATTGCGAGTATTGACAAAAAAACCCATAATTGCCACAGAAGAAGAAATAAAAGAAAACCCCCGTTCCCGTTCTGCTAAATTGAGAATAGCAGAAAAGAAAAATACAGATGAGAGATAAAAATATGGACGGTATTGGACTCGAACCAACGACCCCATCGATGTCAACGATGTACTCTAACCACCTGAGCTAACCGTCCGTAATCAACACAGATTAACAATCTATCACATAAAACATAATCTGTCAACCCGTAAAACCAAAATTTTATCCTACATATATCTAGTCAACTGCACCCGATAGCGATCCTTTTTCGTTACCGCAATTTCCCCAACTTCCAACCGCCCTTTTCCCCGAATAGCGATTAAATCCCCTGTTTTAACGTGAGAACTGGCTTGGGTGACTTCCTTCCAATTGACACGCACATCATTAGAGTCTATCAAATCTACTATCTTACTCCGGGACATCCCAAACCCAGCCGAAGCCACTGCATCTAACCGCAAAGAAGCCTCCACCGTCGTCATTTCCTTCTTCTTCGGTTCACGGATTTTTAACTCATTAATCTCAATGCGTCGAGTTTTCACTGGCACAGAACGCACCTGTTGTAAACTCATCTCTAAAAATTCTACCAATTCAGGCACAACAATCACCTGCGCCCCTCTTTCCCCCAATACAATCACATCTCCGGTTTTTTCACGCACAATCCCCGTTCCCAGCATTGCGCCTAAAAAATCCCGGTGATTTGCTGTATCAAACAAGAAATTACCAGCAATTTCTAAAGCCACAATCGCCACTTCAGACTGATCTAATGGTAAATCAGCACGAGCGATCGCTAACCTTTGTCTTTCCGCCTGTGGATATCCACCCCACGCTACCGAATGCACCTCCGTCAAGCGGCTAAATACCCGTTGAATTTCCGCCAACTCCGGCGGAGACAAAAAATCTGTAAATACTACTTCCCACGTCTTTATAGCCTGATCTGCTTGATCAATTACACGGGCGACAGTATCGCGGTTTTCAACACCTTTTAAAAGTTCTTCTCTAGGTAGCATGGAATTATAGGAGTGACAGGGAGCAGGAGGAGATAGATCCCCGACTTCTTTGAGAAGTCGGGGATCTGGTATCTACTAATTATTTTCCGCATAACCTTGAATATTTTCTGGTTCAAACTGGCGGAGAATGCGAGTAGCTTGACGAGTCAGAGTTTCCGAACCCTGTACCACAATTAAATACTTACCTGCATCTAAACGATTGCGATAGGGTAAAGCATCACCACCACCCTCAAATAAACCCACTCCACCACCTACAAATACGCTACCCATTGCACCACTACCAGCGCCCAGAATGCCGCCAATTACATGATTTCCAATTTCCCCAGCCCATGCGAAGGTATCCAAACCGGTAATCAAACTGAAGGTAAAACCGGAAAAAAAGCCAAATGGTACTAACCAAATCGCCATTAGCTTGACTTGTTTTTTCGCTTGTTCTTTGGGATCAATTAAACCAAACTCATCAGCACTTTTATAGCCCCTACCAAGAATAGTGCCATTTATCCCTTCTCTTTCTAAAGCTAAATCAGCGGCTTCAGCCTGGATGCGATCTGATAATACAGCAACAAGATAATTCATCAATTTTAAAACTCAGGATTAATGTGACTTTAGCAAATCCAAAGGCTCACAAAAATTATTCACACCTTGTTTAAGAATATAAATTAAAACCGGTGTAGCCAGACTTTTGGGAAAACTCGGTATTGTCCTTAGATGTACTATCATCCCTTGAATTGACCCATTTAACAAGTTTTCTCGATATTCTTGTTCACAAATTACCGCCCGCCACTTTTTGGCTAAAGCATCCAACCAGTCGGAATTAGTTTGTTCTGGTTCTTGTCCAGCCCGAATAGCCAGAGTCATTACCGCATCTTCTAAATCTCCATCGCAATCCTCTATCAAGTCTAATGCTTCCATTGCTTGCGGATCATCTGCTAAATGAGAACGAAATTTTGCAATCTCTTGTGATGTAACTGTAGTCATGAGTTTTTGACTAGACCAGGATTTGAAAACTATTTTACAGCATTGGTGACTGGGGATTGAGGATTGGTGATTGGGGATTGGTGATTGGTGAAGAATTTCCTCCCCTACCTCCCCTACCTCCCCCACCT
>NZ_LJOU01000178.1:0-5300 GCF_001672085.1 Anabaena sp. AL93
ACTCTTGCCTCTTGCCTCTTGCCTTTTGCCTTGCCATAACGACAATTTTCAACGCTCACCTACTTAGACTGGGAATTCATTCCCAGGCGGGCTATGGGTTTTACGTTAATGCTATTAGGGACTTCCAAGAAATAAATTATCCTGATTAACGAACCACAGAGGCGCAGAGGACACAGAGGAATAAGGGTTTGAGAGATTTTTGCGTTAGGTGGTTGAGTATTTTTTTATTTGGAAGTCCCTTAGACTGGGAATTCATTCCCAGGCGGGCTATGGGTTTTACGTTAAGTTGACACCAATGAGCTTTTGCTTTACCCCTACAAATTTAGGTTTTTCGTAATTTCGTAAAAGTCCATGTCCTAACCGTGTTTAGTATATCGCTACAAAAGTTCGCAATTTTCCTAGTTCAATGTAAATATAGTCATTAGTCCACCGTAGTGGCGGCTGGTAAATCTTTTAGAGTGTTACTGTACAGCAGAATTCAGGAGTAGGGGCGCAGGGCCTGCACCCAGTCAGGAGTCAGGAGTAAAACTGGCTTTCTGTCTGGCTTTGAATTTAAATCCTGTACCTCATTCGTTTAAAATATGCTGTGTTTTTGTAATACTTGTAAACGATTGTTGCAAATCTGAGAGATATTATCTATCCTACCGCGCCATATCACCAAATGCTCACAATTTAGCCATGACTATTTTAAGTTAATGGGAATTAATTGCCGATCGCTTCTTTGACCAAAGTTGCCAATTTATCTGCACTATCAGGAACAGCGATCGCTTTGGCCTTCTCTCCCATTTTCCCTAATTCCGTCGGAGACTGCAACAAATTCAATACCTGAGTTGTAAATATTTCTGGAGTTAAATCCGACTGTTTAAAGGACAAAGCCGCACCAGCTTGAGTAAATACTGCCGCATTATAAGATTGATGATCTTCTGCCGCAAAGGGATAGGGAATCAAAATTGCTGGAGTACCACAAACTGCCAATTCTGTCAAGCTACCTGCACCAGAACGACTAATAGCTAAATTAGCTCTTCGCAACAAAGCCGCCATATGATCATAAAAAGCCAAAGCAATATATTGAGGATGTTGAAGACTATTAATATCAGGATCATTATCACCCGTTAAATGCACAATATAAGCACCGGATTGAAACAAAGCGTCCGCAGACTGTCGGACTAATTTATTGACAGCTACAGCCCCCTGACTACCACCAAACACCACAATTAGAGGCACACCATCAGGAATAGGTAAATCTAAAGTGTTATTAACAGACTCATCTAAAAACTGAGAACGAACAGGAGTACCCACATAGACAGTTTTTGTCCCAGGTAAATATTGAGTAGTTACATCAAATCCTATTGCCACTGCCTTACACCAAGGCCCAAAAAAGCGGGTAACTTTGCCAGGTATTGCATTAGATTCATGAAAAACCACAGGTAAACCCAAAGAACGCGCTGCAATCACCGCAGGACCGGCAATATAACCCCCTGTGGTGAAAACTCCTTGGAACTTTCCTTGTTGCAAAATCCGTCTAACTTTAAGAATCGAACTGATTAATTTCCACAAGGTGCGGACAGAACCAAGACTCAAACCTTGCTGAAACCCTTCAACAGCAACCGTATTTAAAGGATATATCTTGGGAACTAACTGAGTTTCTAGCCGATTTGGCACACCCAGCCATTCAATATTGTATTCTGGCAGTTTTTCAGCCAATGCGATCGCCGGAAACAAGTGTCCACCTGTCCCACTAGCTGCTATGAGTAATCTAATTGATGGATTTACCATTCCCGACTATACCATTTATCTCCCAGTTTCATTAAGATAAAACAAATTCCTGATCTTGTATCATCAAATCACTAAAATCTTCCCTATGACTAAAATTATCCCCTTATTAATGAAACGTAACAAAACATTGATCACGAGTATTTCCCTAATTTCCAGTGTACTAGCAATTGGTTTATCCGGCACTTGGCAATTGGCACAAGCCGGTCAACTGGCAAATGCCCCTGCTACACTTACTAACCTATTAACACAAATTGATAATGCCGCTAATCAAGGTAATGTGAACGGTGTCATGGAATTTTATAGCCCTACATTTACTCATGGTGACGGCTTAAACCGCAAAGCAATGGAACAAGCCTTAACAGGACTTTGGAAACGATATCCCAAATTACGTTACACAACCAAGCTAGAATCTTGGAAATCGGAAGGCAATACAATTATTGCGAATACTGTCACCACAATTAGCGGTTTACCAGCATCAGGTAATAATAATTTAACTCTGCAATCTACAATTAAATCGCGGCAAAAAGTCGCAGGTGCAAAAATCGTTCAGCAAGATATTCTATCAGAACGGACTCAACTAACCGCTGGTAGTAAACCACCCCAAGTAGAAATTAAATTACCACAACAGGTAAAAGTTGGGGAAAAATATAGTTTTGATGCCATTGTCCAAGAACCATTAGGTGAAGATTTTCTCTTGGGAACAGCCATAGAAGAACCCATTCAAAGCAGTAAACTCCTCAACCCCACAATTGCAAATTTAGAATTTCTCAATTCTGGTGGACTCTTCAAAATAGGACGCGCACCCTCTACTCCCGGACCTCAATGGATTTCCGCTGTAATTCGCCGAGGTGAAGATATGACTATTATTACTCAACGGTTGCAGGTAGTCAAGAAGTAGGGGATTGGGGACTGGGTAATAACTATTTTAACTGTTGGGTGCATTTAACTTTTGGGCGCAGGCCCTGCGCCCCTACTGGACTTTTCTATGCAAAACCAAATTGTTTTCATTACTGGTGCAAGTAGCGGTATTGGTGCTGCTTGTGCCAAGATTTTTGCTCATGCTGGTGCAAAACTGATTTTAGCTGCACGACGGTGGGAACGGTTACAGCAATTAGCTAATTCGTTGGATATTCCATCTGAGAAAATCCATTTATTACAACTTGATGTGTGCGATCGCTTGGCGGTAGAATCTGCTATTGCTAACTTACCTTCATCTTGGAAAAATATTGATATTCTCATTAACAATGCTGGTTTAAGTCGCGGTTTAAGTAAATTACAGGAAGGCGACTTTCAAGACTGGGAAGAAATGATTGATACTAATATCAAAGGTTTGCTTTACCTTACCCGTTATGTTGTCCCAGGAATGGTGGAACGGAATCATGGTCATGTTATCAATATCGGTTCTATCGCCGGACATCAAACCTATCCCGGTGGTAATGTCTATTGTGGGACAAAAGCAGCCGTTAAAGCCATTTCTGAAGGCTTAAAACAAGACCTTTTAGGAACTCCCGTGCGGGTGACTTCTGTAGACCCTGGAATGGTAGAAACAGAATTTAGTGAAGTGCGTTTTCATGGTGATATAGAACGGGCTAAAAAGGTGTATGAGGGAGTTAAACCCCTAACTCCTGATGATGTAGCTGATGTGATCTTTTTCTGTACCACTAGGCCGAGTCATGTTAATATTAGTGAGGTCTTACTGATGCCTGTTGACCAAGCCAGCGCCACCCTAGTAAATCGTCAAGTGTAACCCTTCCAGACTCCGGCTGGGAATGCCCCCCAGAGGCTCTGCCTCACCTTATCTCTCGTTCCCAGACTCCGGCTGGGAATGCCCCCCAGAGGCTCTGCCTCACCTTATCTCTCGTTCCCAGACTCCGGCTGGGAATGCCCCCCAGAGGCTCTGCCTCATCTCAATACCACTACAAATCAAAAAACTATCATGTATTAGGAACACAACCCCACTTTCTTACCTGCACATTGGTAAATTAGATGCCATTATTTGGCAATATGGAAATTGCCCAAATTATTATAGATTCCCTCAATTTTCTCCAATGCCAGCAGCGGTTGACATTGTATGGTTATGTGATTATGGAAAACCATCTTCATCTTATTGCTGCTGCTGCCAACTTATCTAAAGAAATCGCAAATTTTAAATCATTTACCGCTCGTTCGATTATTGATTTACTTGAGAAAAATAACGTCAGTTATGTACTTCAGCAACTGGAAGTTCATAAATTAAAACATAAAACAAAACAAGATTATCAACTTTGTCAAGAAGGTTTTCACCCCCAAACAATTTCTAATGAGGAAATGTTTAGACAAAAATTAAGTAGGTGAGCGTTGAAAATTGTCGTTATGGCAAGGCAAAAGGCAAGAGGCAAGAGGCAAGAGTGAAAAGGGTTTGGGCGATTTTACATTTCTTTACACAGTTTGGTTTTATTGTGTTCACCTACTTAGATTACATTCATCATAATCCGGTGCAACGTGGTTATGTTGATGAGCCGTCTCATTGGCGTTATTCTAGTTATCGGAATTATCTGGAATTACCAAGTTTATTGGCTGTTGAGTTGGTTGATTTTTGAGGTGTGAGGTGGGATGCTTGAGGCAGAGCCTCTTGAGGGCATTCCCAGCCGGAGTCTGGGAACGAGGGTAATGGAGTTGATTGATTCTCGCTACTTTTTGGGTAAATCTTAATTTATGCTTAATAAAGATAACTCTGTTGAGTTTCAATTTTGATTTAACACAACTTTAATTGTTTGTAATGTCTTATTCCGCCGAAGTTTCTAGTAACCCAAACATTTGGGCAACTACCACTGATTTAACCACTCTCCGTCAAAAGTTACTAGATTTATTTTGCCGACTTGCGTATCAAGAAGGTGATTTTGTTCTTTCCTCTGGACAACATAGTTCTTACTATATTAATGGTAAACAAGTCACACTTGACCCCCAAGGTGCTTTGGCTATGGCTAGATTATTATTACCAATGTTACCTAAAGATACTCAAGCTGTAGCAGGTTTAACTTTGGGGGCTGATCCTATTGTATCAGCAGTTAGTGTAGTTTCTGTGTACGAAAATAGACCGATACCAGCTTTAATTATTCGCAAAGAAGCTAAGGGACACGGAACAATGGCTTATATTGAAGGTCTCAGTTTACCCCAGGGGGCAAAAGTCGTGGTTTTGGAAGATGTGGTAACAACTGGACAATCTGCGCTCAAGGCTGTGGAGAGGCTACAGGCGGCTGGTTATACGGTAGATAGGGTAATCTCCCTTATAGATAGATTGCAGGGCGGTGGGGAGCTATATGAGTCGGCTGGGTTGCAGTTTGAGGCTTTGTTCACGATTGAGGATCTTCAAAAACACTATCGAGAAATTAAGTAGGGGCGGGGTTTCCCCCTCCAGGAGTTCAGGAGTATGGCTAACGCCACGCTGCGCTATCAGGAGGTAGGGGCGCAGGGCCTGCGCCCATTCAGGAGTTCAGGAGAAAGAAGAAAGAAGAAAGAAGAAAGAAATTTCTCCCCTACTCCCC